>JAFTRB010000218.1 GCA_017462445.1 Clostridia bacterium | reverse complement strand
ATTTGCTTCTTATATTATCTTCCTACATTATTTTACAAAGATTCTCCGAGCGGGCTCGGAGAATCTTTGTATTTGGTTTGAATTTTCAGCATACGCTAATCAGAATTTGCGACAAATCAGAACTTAAGTCTTTCCTTGATGTAGCCCTTAACCTCGGAGATGGGAATGCGGACCTGCTCCATTGTATCCCTGTCACGAACGGTTACACAGCCGTCACTTTCGGTATCAAAGTCATAGGTGATGCAGAAGGGCGTACCGATCTCGTCCTCACGGCGGTATCTCTTACCGATAGAGCCGGTCTCGTCAAAGTCGGTGGGGAACTCCTTTGCAAGCTCGTCATAAAGCTCCATAGCCTTTTCGGAAAGCTTCTTGGAAAGGGGCAGGACAGCCGCCTTGACAGGAGCAAGAGCGGGATGAAGATGAAGAACAACTCTGACATCCCCGGGAGCAAGCTCCTCCTCGTCATAAGCATCAACAAGGAAGGCAAGAGCAACACGGTCAGCGCCAAGCGAAGGCTCGATAACATAGGGAATGTAATGCTCACCGCTCTCCTGGTCAAAGTATGTCATATCCTTGCCCGAATGGTTCTGGTGCTGGGTGAGGTCATAGTCGGTTCTATCCGCAACGCCCCAAAGCTCGCCCCAGCCGAAGGGGAAGAGGAACTCGAAATCGGTGGTAGCCTTGGAATAGAAGCAAAGCTCGTCGGGATCGTGGTCACGCAGACGAAGATTCTCGTCACGCATACCAAGGTCAAGCAGCCACTGATGGCAGAAGTTCTTCCAATAAGCAAACCACTCAAGGTCGGTGCCGGGCTTGCAGAAGAACTCAAGCTCCATCTGCTCGAACTCTCTTGTACGGAATACAAAGTTACCGGGGGTAATCTCGTTACGGAAGGACTTACCTATCTGGCAAACGCCGAAGGGAAGCTTCTTTCTCATAGATCTCTGCACAGCGGGGAAGTTTACGAAAATACCCTGCGCAGTTTCGGGACGGAGGTAAACCGTGTTGGTGGAATCCTCGGTAACACCGATGAATGTCTTGAACATAAGGTTGAACTTCTTGATATCGGTGAATTCCTTGCCACCGCAGATGGGACATGCTATTCACTTCTCCTGTATATAAGCCGCCATCTCTGCGAAGGTCCAGGCGGCGGGGTTGTCGGAAAGTCCGTTTGCAAAGGCATAGTCCTCAATAAGCTTATCCGCTCTGTGACGAGCCTTACAGCCCTTGCAGTCCATAAGAGGGTCGGAGAAGCCACCGACATGTCCGGAGGCAACCCAAGCCTCGGGGTTCATAATTATAGCGGAGTCGAGACCGACATTCCACCTGGACTCCTGAACAAATCTCTGCCACCAGGCGCGCTTAACATTGTTTTTGAACTCAACGCCCAAGGGACCGTAATCCCAGGAGTTCGCAAGTCCGCCGTAGATCTCAGAGCCGGGGAAGATAAAGCCACGGGTCTTGCAGAGAGCTACGATCTTTTCCAGTGTCTTTTTGCTGTTTTCCATAATATCTCCAAATGTAAATTATTATTTGCTTTTTATAGCAGTTTTCCTTGAATAATTCCGTTTTTATGCGACACGGGTAGTACCTTCACCATCTCTCCCTGTCTGCCTTCCCTGGCGGATATCTCCACCTCGACAAAGCCCTCGGAATGGGCGGAATAGACACCGTTCCTATAAGTCTCCAGTATGCAGGACAGTGGCAACGCAGAGGCTACCACATCATCGAGAACCCTGTCACGAACGCGACAGCACTCGGCAATCAGCCTCACCGAGCGTTCTCTTTTGACCGCCTCGGGAACCTGTCGCGGATAGTCTGCCGCCGGTGTTCCCACTCGCCGCGAATAGGCGAACACATGGGCGCTGAGAAAGCCTACTCTCCCGACTAATGAAACGGTGTCAAGAAAGTCCTCCTCCTCTTCGCCCGGGAAGCCGACCATAAGGTCGGTAGTGAACTGCGCTCCCGGGAAATACTCCCTGAGCCTTGCCATATTTTCCTCCGCCATAGCGACATTATATCTGCGCTTCATCGAGCGGAGTATTTTATCCGAGCCGGATTGCATTGAAATATGAAAATGGGGTGCTAAAATATCCACACCGCGAATTTTTTCGGCAAACCCACGCCCTACAAGCTCGGGCGCAAGCGAGCCTAAGCGAATTCGCCTGCAGCTTCCGCGCTCATAAAGCTCGCGGATAAGGTCGCCGAGGTCATAGCCCTCGCCAAGGTCCCTGCCGTAAGAGCCGGTCTCGATACCCGTCAGGACGATCTCGGCAGTGCCAAGACGGGCGAGGCTCTCTACCTCCTCTATGACATCAGCCCTCGGCTTTGAACGAACCCGACCTCTTGCATCCGCAATTGCGCAGTAGGTGCATTTTGACTCGCATCCGTCCTCAATTTTTACATATGCGCGTGTGCGCGGTACTCCCCTCACGCACATCGGCTCAAAAACAGCGTCATCCAGCGACGAGACGGAGATAAACGGCGCGCTTGCTCTCCCTCTCAGCAGCTCGTCGACCCTGTCAATAACGCTCATCTTATCCTGTGTGCCGAGGATAATTGATACGCCTCCCAGCGAGGCTACCTCCTCGGGCGTGCGTTGGGTATAGCAGCCGATGACGGCAATAACCGCCCCGGGATTTTTCTTTTTTGCCCTGCCGATTATCTGCCTTGACTTCCTGTCACTCTCACGGGTGACAGTACAGGTGTTTATAACATAGGCGTCGCATACCTCGCTGAAGGGCAAAACCGAATACCCTCGGGATATAAAGCCCTCGGCAATAGCCTCGGTCTCGTATTGTGAGACCTTACAGCCCAGGGTATAAAGTCCAACGCTAAGCATTCTTACTGATATACCTCGGGGGCAAGCACGCCAACAAAGGGTAACGCGCGATACTTCTCGTCATAGTCAAGGCCGTAGCCGATAACAAACTCATCGGGAATCTCCTTGCCCACATAGTCAGGGGTAAAATCTACCTTTCTCCTCGAGGGCTTGTCCAGAAGGGTGCAGGTGCGAACGCTTCTCGCGCCCTTGCCTATAAGGTATTTAGTCAGGTAGGAGAGGGTAACGCCGCTGTCAACGATATCCTCGATAATAAGTATATCAATCTTGTCAAGGTCCTTGCGGATAAGGTCAAGATGGATGTTGACCGAGCCGGTGGTGGCTGTGCCTGAGCCGTACGAGGAAACCTTCATACAGTCAATCTCCACAGGAACGGTAATCGTCTTCATCAGGTCCCCCATAAACACAAGAGAGCCCTTGAGTATACAAAGAAGGAGCAGGCGCTTGTCGCTTGACGCATAATCCTTGTCAATTTGCGCGGCAATCCTGGTGGTTATGGAATCAATCTCCTCAGCGCTTACCAGAACCCTGGCAATATCCTTGTTGAAATCCGACATTTCACTGTCCTCCAAGCGAAAAAATAACAGAAAGTATAGTTATTCATTGTAATTTACACCGATATTTTAGCAGAAAGAATACCAAAAGTCAATATAAATACCTCACTTTGCTTGTATATTATATAAAATATTTTAAAAATACTTGACATTTGGGAATATTTCGGTTATAATATACCTTGCGTTAATATGAATACGCATAAAACGATGTTAATTAACGACAAAGGAGGTGCATATCGTGAAGAGAACTTACCAGCCTAAGAAGAGACAGAGAAAAAAGGAACACGGTTTCAGAAAGAGAATGGCAACCGCTAACGGAAGAAAGGTTCTTAAGAGAAGACGCGCCAAGGGAAGAGCTAAGCTCACCTACTAATTTTGGTCACACAGCGTGACAGCCTCACGGCATACAAAACCTCCGATAAATCGCCCGACGCGTCATTTATCGGGGTTTTTGTTTAGATGGAGTGTTTATGAAGTTTAAGGCAATTTGTGAAAACCACTTGTATTCAAAGGCGTATTCAAAGGGCAAAAGAGCAGTGACATCGGCTCTTGCGGTATATATCCTGCCCGACTATGCGGCAAAGCGACTGGCAAAGGCGCACCCCGAAAAGAGGATCGTAAACCGTATCGGTCTTACCACCTCGAAGACTCTCGGTGGGGCTGTCGTTAGGAGCCGCGCTCGGCGAATCCTCAGGGAGGGGCTGAGAACGCTCATAAAGGAGCGCGCTATTAAGCAAGGCTTTCTTATCGTTATCGCGGCGAGAAAAGGAGCAATAACGATGAAAAGCACAGAAATAAGGCTTCATCTTGAGGAGGCCTTTACAAAGCTCGGTATGTTTGTATGAAGAATGTAATGATATGGCTTATCGGCCTATACAGAAAATTCATCTCTCCGCTTAAACCGCCCTGTTGCAGGTTTACACCTACCTGCTCTGCCTATGCCATTGAGGCATATACCAAACGAGGCTTTTTTGTGGGAACGATCCTGACGGTATGGCGACTATTACGATGCAACCCCTTCTCCAAGGGTGGATATGATCCCGTACCCGAAAAGGGACTCCGTAACCCTAAGACACAGGAAACGCGGACTACCGAAGGTGAGCCGAAAGACGGCTAAAACAAAAAACAATTACAGAATAGGAAAAGAAAATGTTTGATTGGCTATACACAGCCCTGGGTTGGCTGTTATCCTTCTTTAACAGTATTACGGGAAGCTATGCGCTTGCATTGCTCCTGTATGCGCTAGTATTTAAGATTGTATTAATCCCCTTTGGCATCAAGCAACAAAAGAACCAGGTCAAGAGTGCTCGTCTTACTCCCAAGATCGAGCTTATCAAGGCTAAATACAAGGGTAGGACCGACCAGGTCACCCAGCAGAGAATGCAGCAGGAGATCATGGACCTTCAGCAGAAGGAGGGCGCAAGCCCAATGTCCGGCTGTCTGCCTATGATTCTGCAGCTTGTTATCGTTATGCTTCTGTATACCGTTATACAGAACCCCCTCTCCTATATGTCAAGCACCAACTCGGTGATTGACGAATACAACCAGGCTATTAACGCCGAGGGTGTGACCGAGGAGTCGCTCCGCGAGCAGCTTGGCGATACCTTCGTCGACAAGTATGAGGATATCATATTCACAGTCAAGGAAGGCGAGAAGAGCCTGAGCAAGACAAAGATTGACAAGAACACGGTTATTCTCCATCTCTACCGCGAGTTCTCTCCCGACGACGGTGCATCAGATGCCACCGCTCTTCCCAACGCCTCCCGTTGGCAGTTCAACCTGCTAAGCGCAATTACCCACGAGCTTTACCCCGATGGACGAGGTGGCGCTCTTAACGAGGAGGCTGCAGCGCTCATTCATTCGCTTGGTATGGATGCGGAGGAAATTCCCGACTTCGATTTCCTTGGTATGAACCTGGCGGACACTCCCGACATCACCAAGGTATTCTCCAGCCTCAACGCTACTCTGCTCTGCTTGATCCCCCTCCTGGCAGCTGCCTTCTCCTGGCTCACTATGTTCCTCAGCCGTAAGCTGAACAAGACCGGTGTTGTGGGCGCGCAGGACGATCAGACCCAGAAGTCTATGGTCATTATGGACCTCGTTATGCCTGCGATGACGCTCTTCATCGCCTTTGGTATGCCCGGAATGCTTGGCGTATACTGGATCTATCAGTCGATATTCGGCTTCGCCCAGACCTTCATTCTCTCCAGAGTTATTCCCCTCCCCACCTACACCGAGGATGAGCTTCGCGAGATGAGACGCGCACAGAGAGAGGCAGAAAAGGCGGCAAGAGAGGCGGCAAAGAGCCAGCCCAGACACCGCTCGCTCCACTATATCGACGAGGATGACTACGAGGAGCTTCCCGAGGCTCCGGGAAATAATGACGGTCCCGCAAGACCGACAAGCGGAGATATTCCGGAAATTAAGGATTAATTTTTACATTTTGAAAGGTACTTTGTATTTATGATAAAGGAAGTAATTGCAACAGGTAAGGATGTTGCCGAGGCAAAGGAAAATGCCATTGCAGCTCTCGCAGCAGGCGAGATGGACGATGTTCAATTTGAAATATTGCATATGGGCTCCCGCGGAATTTTTGGCATAATCGGTGTCAAGCCCGCGCAGGTAAGAGCCTTCATTGAAATTCCCGACCGTCAGGAGCGCCCCCGTCGCGAGCGCAATCCCCGTCACGAGAGGGATAATGCTCCCAAGGAGGACACCGCTGACGTAGCAGAAGCTCCAGCAGAGGGCACAGAGGATGCCCCCAAGGCAGAGGGCGAGGGACAGAAGAAGTCCAGAAGGCGCAGAAGAAACAAGAAGGGACGCAGCCAGACCGAGACTGCGGCACCCGAAAAGACCTCCGCACCCAAGGAGCGCGTTGTTCCCGAGGTAGAGCTTCATCTTGAGCCAAAGACGGTCGAGGAGGGCGAGGATATGTCCTTCGACTTCATTAAGACGGTTGTCCGCGATATCGGTCTTGACGCATCGGTTGAGCTTTATTCCTGCGATGACGGCACAAGAAGAATTACAGTTTCCGGCCCCGACGCCTCTACCCTTATCGGCCACCACGGCGATACACTGGATGCTTTGCAGTATCTTGCAAACCTTGCCTCCGCAAGGAAGAACATTCACGGCGAAAGAGACAAGAGCCGCGTGACAATTGATATCGAGGGTTACAGAGCGAAGAGAGAGGAGACTCTCCGCGCTCTTGCAAGAAGAATGGCACAGAAGGCGCTCCGCAACAAGCGCAGCGTTATGCTCGAGCCCATGAGCGCCTATGAGAGAAGAATTATTCACTCCGAGGTTCAGGGCATCGAGGGTGTTTCCACCAACTCTATCGGCTCGGACAACAACCGCAAGATCGTTATCTACCTCACCGATAAGAAGCCCCAGGGCATCTTTGAGGAGAACGAGGAGACAGAGCTTGAAGCTACCGCCGAGGTAGCCGAGGCTGTCGAGAGCGAGGCAGAGATCACCGTTGAGGTCGTAGCAGAGACCGAGGCTGACGAAGCCCTTTAATATGCGTCAAGGTGTAATTTGCGCAATCTCAACCCCACCCGGTAAGGGTGGGGTTGCGGTTATAAGAATGTGTGGCGAGGGCGCATTTGAGATAATCGGAGAGACCTTTCGCCCCCTGTCGGGAAGAGCTATAACGGACTATCCTCCGCGCACGCAGATATATGGCTATATCGTTGACGGCAACGAGAGGATAGACGACGCATTGGTGAGCCTTTTCCCTGCCCCCAATTCCTACACCGGCGAGCAGACCGTTGAGATAAGCTGTCACGGCGGAGCGCTTGTAACACGCACTGTGCTTGAGTGCCTCCTGACCCACGGAGCTATTGCCGCGGAGGCTGGAGAGTTCACTCGCCGAGCCTTCATAAATGGCAAGCTGTCCTTGACCGAGGCGGAGGCTATTGGAGATTTGCTTGAGGCAAAGAGCCGCGAGCAGCTACGCCTGGCCTCGCGTCCGTCGAGAGAGCGTCTGGCTCAAAGAATAGAACAAATCAGAGCAGGCCTCACCGAGCTGATGGGCTCGATATATGCAAGAATAGACTACCCAGACGAGGACCTCGGAGATTTTACCGACGGGGAGAGCCTCGAGAGGCTGGAGGAAATTCTTGCCGATCTGACAAGGCTTATCGACACCTACCGTACGGGAAGAGTAATTACCGAGGGAATATCCACGGTTATCTGCGGAAAGCCGAACGTGGGAAAGAGCAGTATATACAATCTGCTCCTGGGCGAGGACAGTGCCATCGTCACCGATATTGCGGGAACGACCCGTGACCTGCTTGAGAAATCCGTTCCCCTGGGCAGAGTTATGCTGAACCTTATCGACACCGCCGGAATCAGGCAGGGCGAGGGGCTTGACAGGGTTGAGCAGATTGGTATAAGCCGCTCTCGTGAAAGGCTGGCGGATGCCGACCTGATTCTTGCCGTTTTTGATCTTTCACGCCCCCTTGATGAGGAGGACGGAGAGCTGATAAGGCTGCTTGACTCTATCCCCGCAACAAAAATCTGCCTTCTGAACAAGGCAGACCGCGCGGTATGGGAAGAGGCGGATATATCCTCCTCGTTTGAATATGTACTCACCATCTCCGCCGAGAGGGATGGCGAGAAAGCAATCTCCATGCTAGAGGGACTGATAGACCGACTTTTCACCGACGAGGAGATAAGCTGTGGACGAGATGCCATTGTATCCTCTGCGCGCCAGCATTCGGCGCTTTGCTCTGCCCGTGGCTATGTTCTCACGGCAATAGAGGCATACAAGAGCGGGCTCCCTGTCGATCTTGCATCCTCGGACATAGAACTTGCCCTTGGTGCCATCGGCGAGGTCGACGGAAGAGAGGTCAGCGAGAGCGTGGTTGCCGACATCTTCTCTCGCTTCTGCGTAGGCAAGTAGCCTCCCGCCTCTGTTTCTTGGCGGCAGCTCAAGGCTTTCGCCCCTTTTGCGTGGGAGGGCGCTCATAATTGCCCTCCGCTGATAAGCGAAGCTCCCACCGAGCGCATTCCGTCGCAGAGAGCGCCGAGGATAATACAGGCAACCGCTAAAAGAAAAGCTCCTAAAGCTCTATTCATTATCCACCTCCTGAATGTTGTATTATTATTCTGCGCAGGGGGAGGCAAAATATACCGAAGGTGGAGACTATGGAAAACAAAAGATTTACAAAAAACGACAACGGCTTTACCTGTCTTGCCTGCGGCAAGGAGGTTTTGCCCCTCGGATACACCTCACGCAATCACTGCCCCTTCTGCCTATGCTCGCTCCATGTGGATATCAACCCGGGAGACAGGGCAAATCCCTGCGGCGGAATTCTCCGCCCGATAAAGGCAGAGCCTGATGCGAGAAAGGGCTTTATAATCATTCATCGCTGTGACAGATGCGGCGAGATCGTGCGCAACAAGGCGGCACACGAGGCAAAGGTTCAGCCTGATGACACCGATATGCTGATCCGACTGACAGCAGGAGAATATTGAATTATCGCGCCCCGGAGATCATCACCCGAGGGCGCTTTTCTTTTGCCCCGCAAAGCTTGCTTTAAGGACAAAAATACTTGATATATGTCCCGTTTGCTTATTATTTTTTTGAGCAAATCTCGTTCTTGAAAAATAAGTTCTTTTTTCTTGTTTTTATTTTGAAAAACCCCTTGACTTACCCCTCCCAATGTGCTAAACTTGTCAGGAAGAAAATGACCCCCGGGAGGTTGAAATGTCGGAAATTTTAACTAACGAAGATAATCATAAAGAATATAGATCCAGTATGATACTGACTATCATAATTGCCGCCCTGGAATACTTTATTTCGATTATGGTCGGCAGCAATTATCTGGCATATCTTTCAACCGCCATCGGTATCGATGCGGGAACAACCGGAATACTTAACTCCTTTGTTTCTCTGGGCTGTGGCTTCCAGATCGTGGCGCTGTTTATGCGCGGTGGCAGACGAATCAAGCCGCTTGTCGTATTTATGAATGTGGCGAACCAGCTCTGCTTTACCTTCCTTTACCTGATTCCCCTTGTGGATATTCCCCCGATGGCAAAGACCACGGTATTCATCGTTCTTCTCCTTGCGGGACATATCCTGATGAACCTACTGTTCTCTCCCCGTGTTGTCTGGTTCAAGGGGCTTATCCCTCCCAAGCAGCTTGGCGTTATCTCAACGACCAGCGAGATGATCTCGTTGGTATCGGGAATGGGCTTTACTATGCTGATGGGCTCGCTTATCGACTACTTCGAGGCAGCGGGTAATATGACTGCGGTGTTTATCACCTGTGGAATTACAATAGCTATCCTCACAATAGCAAACACCGTATGCATTCTCTTCACAAAGGAGAAGGAGCCCTCAGCTCCCGACACCCAGCCTGCCTTAACGAGGCTTAAATCGGCCATCACCGACAGGGCAACCCTGACTCTTATCCCCCTCTTTGTCCTTTGGGAGTTCGCCCACTACGGCTGTATCTCCTTCTTCTACACCTACGCCCAGGATACGCTGGAATTCAATATGACTACCCTGGCATTGCTCTCCACGGTTTATGCAATTGTCAGAAGCGTTGTTTCGATTCCTATGGGTAAAATCGGAGACAAATATTCCTTTGCAACAATGATTACCCTGGGAATGGTGGCATTCGTCATCGGACTTGGCTTCAACGCCTTTGGCGGAGCTGTAAACTACTGGATCTTCTACATACTTTATGCAATTACAATGGCAGGCACCAATAGCGCGAAGATGAATATAATATATAGCTCGGTTACGCCCGAGAGACGCACAGGCGCCGTTTCCATCCTATACACCATCGGTGGCTTTGTCGGCTTCTTCTCCACCATCGCTATGCGCCCCCTGCACGATTATGTTCAGAATAGCGGCAACAGCATCTTTGGAATTGAAAATGTTTACCCCTCACAGGTGCTTTCGGTGGTAGGAATTATCGTAACAATAATCGCTATCGTATATGTCAACCTGGTTATACGGAAAATGCCGAAGCCTGCGGTCGATGAAAAGAAGGAGCTGACCGAGGAGGCGACGAGGGAGACCGCCGAAGCGTAAGCAAAAGACAAATACAAAACAAAACGCCCGAAATTCGGGCGTTTTTTTGTTGAAGAAAAACTATAAAGCCGTAGCTAAAGTAAAACCCAGTATTACTTCAACGCAAGCCAGAGCAGCGCTCCAACCGCGAGGAGAACAGAGACTCCGCCTATTAAGAGCGCAGGCAGGGTGGAGCCGCGCCTTCTTACCGAGTCGGGCGAGTCCTGTATAGGACTTGATGAGGGTGGAACAAGATGGGCGGCACGCATAGCCCTGACAATAGGCTTGTAGAGCAGAAGAACCGCTCCGCCGTTAAACAGGCACTTAGCAAAATTGAAGGGCAGGAGCATCACGGGAATGAGCGAGATAACCTGCTCGGTGGTAGCGCCTGTATAAAGAGGCGTTATCAGAATATTCAGAGGCATCATAATTGCGGTAACGGAAAGCACCGCGGAATAGATACCGACTATTGCAAGCTTAAAGCTCTTTTTCCTTGAATAGATGAAGGAGGCAATGAAGGAGAAGGCCGCCGAGGAGGCAAAGTCCATAAGAAGCCCCCATATCCCTGTTCCGCTATAAAGGAAGCCGAAGAGCGAGGAAATAAGAGACATAATCACACCGGCTAAAGGCCCGTAGATAAATGAGCCGAGGATGATGACGATATCTCCCGCGTCAAGCGAGAGAAAGCCAACCTTAATAAAGGAGGTGGCAAAGCTGATGACAACCGCCAGGGCTGTGAAAATTCCTATGCCGACAATGCGCATAAGGGGTTGATTGTTTCTTTTGTTACTCATAATATACTCTTTTCTTATGTAATAAAAAAACTCATAAAGCGCATGCTCTATGAGGAAAAGAGAAAAAATACACAGATAGCCTAGTCAATGGGCTATTTGTAAACCTCTTTTTTCATCCGGACTATAACCGTCGGTCGAGGACTCACACCCCGTCAAAGCTTACGCTCTCGCAGACTCGCACAATGCTCACTGCCGATATGGAATTTCACCATTCCCCAAAGAAAATTTACACTAATTCTATTTGGTTTTTGCAAAAAGAAAGCCAATGGGCGGCACCCGTCTAAAAAAACGGCGCTCGCGGCTTTATTAAAAATCTCCCGACACCCGAAGGTGTCGGGAGATAATTTATCTTTTCAGATAAGCTTAAAGGTTAAAATTACTCGTAGATCTCAGCAACAACGCCCGAGCCAACGGTACGGCCACCCTCACGGATAGCGAAACGAAGACCCTTCTCGCAAGCGATGGGAGTGATGAGCTCAACGTTCATGTTAACGTTATCGCCGGGACGGCACATATCAACATCCTCGGGAAGGGTGATGATACCGGTAACGTCGGTAGTTCTGAAGTAGAACTGAGGTCTGTAACCGGAGAAGAAGGGCTTGGAACGGCCACCCTCTTTCTCGGTAAGAACGTAAACCTGACCAAGGAACTTTGTGTGAGGCTGGATCGAGCCGGGCTTGCAAAGAACCTGACCGCGCTCGATCTCGTCCTTAGCTACACCACGAAGAAGTGCACCGATGTTGTCACCAGCCTCTGCCTGAGGAAGGAGCTTGTGGAACATCT
>JAFTRB010000217.1 GCA_017462445.1 Clostridia bacterium | reverse complement strand
TTTCTTTCTATCGCCGTTTCCTCCCTCCGACGTATGTATATACGCCTCTCGGTCGGAGAACGACGATTTCCCCTCGAAATTAATCTAGCCCCTTTTTTCTTTTTGTCTCGCTCCAGTATCTGTACGCTTTATCGTACACTATCTTTTATATTATTTATGTATACTTGACACGCCGAGGAATATGGTGTATAATATTTCTAATAAATTAGAAGGGCGAGAGTATGAAAGAGCTATATCTTGTTACAGGCGACGATAAACTATACCAAAGGCTGCGTTTGCTATTACGCGGCAGCCATCACATAACCAGGCTGTCCGAGCCTGCATTCGACGGGCTGTGCCTTGTGGATATCGACGGCTACAAGGGGGACACGAAGGGGGCAATTACCCTCAGCCGTGGGGGGGCGTGTGACATTTCCCTTCCCTTTTCCTTCAGCGAGCTTCGGAGGATAATTGAGGGCGAGGAGAGCAAGCGGCTCCTGGTGCTTATACCCGAGGGGCGCAAATGCTCGCTTGGCGAAAGGGAGATTGCTCTGACCGAGGTGGAATGGCGGCTTTTGGAAATGCTTATGAGCCGGGAGGGCTATGTCTCCCGCGAGGAAATAAGAAATGGCGTATGGAATATGGCAACCGATGGTGGAGTGGTAAATGTATACATTCACTATCTGAGGTCAAAGCTGGAGGCGGAGGGGGAAAAGATAATCCTCTCAAGCCGCAAGGAGGGTTATATGATCAACCCGAAATACAGATAGGAGATAATATGCTTACATTAATAGAATCCGGATTTGGCGCGCAGGGACGCGAGGAGCTTATAAAGAGAATATCCCGGGATGTGGCTTTGGGAGTAAGCGCAAAGCTCATAGTCCCCGAGCAGCAAACGCTTATGGCAGAGAAGGAGATGTGCGATATCCTACCGCCGTCCGCTCCTCTTTGCTTTGAAGCGACAAACTTCACTCGTTTTGCGGATACAGCCTTCCGCACTCTTGGAGGCATCAGCGGAAGCTACTGCGGCAAGGCGGAGCAGATGCTTGTAATGTGGCAGACTCTGAAGGAGCTGGGGGGTAGCATTAGTCTTACCGAGAACCGCTCCATCGGTGTTGGAGTTGTTGCAAAGGCACTATCCGCGGTCAAGGAGCTTAGCTCCCGAGGCATCACTCCCGAGCTGATTGAAGAGAGGCTTGACGGAGAGCGCGTGGACAACCGCCTTGGCAGAAAGCTTCAGGACATGACAAGAATAATGGCGAGATATAACCAGCTGCTTCACAGGAGGTTCAGCGATGTGAGCGACTCCATCGGAGCGCTGGCTACGAAGCTTGAGGAGGATGATGCTTATATACTCGGTATGCGTATATACATCGATGGCTTCACATCCTTCACCGAGCCGCAGTACCGCCTGATAAGGACACTGATGCGCTCCTGCGATGTGGTAGTTACCCTGACCTTGCCTAAAAACGAGCGCGAGGAGTTCGTATACAGCGAGCTTATGGGGTGCAAGGCGCGCCTGGAGGAAATAGCCCGGGATAATAAGATTGAAATAGATACCTTCACCCCCGATTCACCGAGCAGTGATATTCATCCCCTAATCTGCCAGATGTCCAGGATGCTGTGGCAGAGCGGCGCGACTCTTGACAATAATTATTTACAAATGTGCGAAAACGACAGGGAGCGTGTGAGAATATTCGAGTGCGACAACCCCTTTGACGAGTGCGAGACTGTGGCGTCGGATATAAGAAGACGGGTTATTGAGGGTTGTAGCTACTCTGACTTTGCAATTGTCGCAAGAAACACCGATGCGTATGTTGGAATTTTGGACACAGCGCTGCAAAGAGCGAAAATTCCCTGTTTCATTTCCAAGCGCAGGGATATACAGAGCCTTGAAGCAATAAAGCTGATAAACACCGCCTATAATATTATCCTTTACGGCTTCCGCCGGGAGGATATGATAAGCTACTCCAAGTGCGGGCTATCCGGAATCAGGCGAATGGACAGGGATAGCTTTGAAATATATGTCAATACCTGGGGCATTGACAAAGACAGCTTTATTGACAAGAACGGCTGGTGCATGAGCCCCTGTGGCTTTGGCGAGGGAGGGAGCAAGGATGCCGAGCTGCTTGAGAAGCTGAATATGACAAGGCTTAAATTGGTAGAGCCACTGCTGGACTTCAAAAAAGAGGCGGAGGACTCGCTTACAATTGAGGCTCAGGCAAGAGCCCTGATGAAGTATCTTAATAGAATAAATATGGAAAAATCTCTCCTTTATCGGGCGAGAGAGCTTAACGAGATCGGAGAGAGAAGCGGAGCTGAGGAGAATGCAAGGCTCTGGCAGACCATATGCGAGGCGACCGATACACTTGTTAATGTGCTTGGCTCTTTAGAATGCGATATCGAAACCTTCCGCGCCCTGTTGGGTGTGATTTTTTCCGAGACCAGCATTGGCAGAATTCCCTCCTTTGCCGACGAGGTAACGGTTGGCTCGGCGGATATGCTCAGACTTGGCGGCAAGCGACACATCTACCTTATTGGTGTGAATCAAGGGCAGTTCCCTATGACGGTTAGCGACACCTCCTTCTTCACCGACAGGGAGAAGGCTGCTCTGGAAAGACTCAAGCTTCCCATTCAGCCGGATACGGCTATCAGGAATGCGCGCGAGCTATTCTGCTTCAGCCGCGCCTTTGCCTCGGCCATCGAGAGCGTTACTCTGCTTTACAGTATGAGAACGGCCTCCTTTGGAGCAAGTCAGCCCTCCGACGCAATCGCGAGAATTATTCATCTTTCGGGGAAGCATATAAAGCCACAAAGAACGAGAGAAATGCCGCTTTTGGACCGTGTCTACTCCGCGGCGGACGCCCTGATGATGATGGGAACTGCTCAAAAATGCGAGCGGGAGCTTCTTGAAGAGGCGCTTGAAGGCTATGATAACGACGGAGGGATAACACTGTGCGAAGGCGAGGTGTCGAATGAGCTTATGCGTCTTTCGCCCGCCAGCTGCGCCCTCTACTACGGAGACGAAATATATCTTTCGCAATCCAAGCTTGATTCCTTTATGCGCTGTCCCTTTGCCTATTACCTCAACCACAACCTGAAGCTTGGCGAATGCGAGCGAGCGGAGCTTAATTCCTCGGTTATCGGAAGCTTTATCCACGCGGTGCTGGAAAACTTCTTTGAGGAGCTGAGACGGCGCGGCGTGGCTATCTCATCGCTTACCGAGGAAGAGCGAGATGCCCTCGCCGAGGACAGTGCAAAAAAATATATCAGCAGTGCCCTTGGAAACGGCTACGGCAACGCAAGAGCGCAAAGCGCTATCAAGCGACTCTCGCTTGCATCAAGACCGGTCATTGACGGACTGTGCCACGAGTTTGCCGACTGTAAATTCCAGCCCGTATTCTTCGAGCTTGATACAAACGGCAAGGAGGGTGATGCAAATCCCATCGTTTATTTGACACGGGACGGGAGCAAGGTCATAATAGGCGGTACTGTCGACCGCGTTGACACCTACAAAAGCGGCTCCGATGTCTATGTCCGGGTAATTGATTACAAGTCGGGAGCAAAGGAGTTTTCCCCCGAGGACCTCGAGGAGGGCGCTAACCTTCAGATGTTCCTCTACCTTAAGTCTATTGTCGAGACAAGCTCCAAGAGCTTCCACGAAAGAATAGGTCTGCCCGAGGGCGGACGAATGATCCCCGCGGGTGTCATCTATGTC
>JAFTRB010000216.1 GCA_017462445.1 Clostridia bacterium | reverse complement strand
TCCCACTCTGCGTGGTGATATACCGTAGGGGCAAATTCGTATAGGTTCTCCTGCAGCGCGAAGGAGTGACTTGAAATGGTGTGGCGGCAATATTTTATGCCGGTTTTATTCTTGATTACTTCTGCAACACGAGTGCTGTAATTCGTTCCTCCGCCGGGATATGCAAAGCCAAGCACCTCGTAGCCGCAAAGCTCGGACAGGCGCAGCCTATCCTCCTCAACCTGACGGACAATTTCGCTTTCGTCATCGATTGAGGGGAGGAAGGGGTGTGTCAGCGTATGTGCGGCAACCTCGTGTCCCTCGTAGATGTATCTGATGTCCTCGGGATCGTTTTTGTTGTGCCATACATGCTTTCCCTCGCGTATCAGCTCGCCCGGCTTTCCGAGAAGAAGCGAATTAAGGTTGAAGGTCGCCTTCATTCCGTATTTGTTGAATAGCTCGATAAGGCGTCTGTCCTGTGTTACTCCGTCATCATAGCTGAAGGTCAGAGCCTTCATTTTTGGTTTTAGCATAGCTGCTCCTCCTTATTTTTTTCTTACCGGTTTGTTCATTTTATCAAGGAATTTTGATATATAGAAAATGAACACGCCCGCGCATATGACAGTAAGGGCAATAGAGGCTGTAATGCAGATGTTCTTTAGCGGCGAGTCCTCAAGATAGTCCTCCAAAGAGAGAAGGGTCGTGCCTTCATACTCAAGACCGTATACCACATAGCCGATTTCCTCAACCATATATACATAAGCCTCAAAGACATCATTGTACTTGATAGCGTCAAGCTGGCTGACATCCAGCTGCTCCAGCTGCTCAGGGTTGATGATAAGCGGCTCCTCCTGCTGTACGGGATAGATGAATATTGTTTCTCTTCCGTCGCTCAGTGTCTCGGTCGAATAGTGGGATAGAGCATAGGTCTTTTTCCTGTACTCCTCAAAGCCGATATCCGTTTCGTTTATTTGGGTGATGGAAAGCAGAAGAGCTATGATAAAAACTATTGTCAACGCCAGCCAGACAATCGAGCCGACAAGATAGGGGTTGCGTTTTGCTTGTTGTTTTTTCTTCATATTTTTCTCCTTTATGTATCTGCCTTGACGCAGAAGAATTGCGCAGGGCCGGTGTCGCGCACAAGTGTACTTTCATCCTTATACTTGAACAGAAGCAGGAGAATGACATACATATCTCCCACGCATCCTCCAAAATGCCCGGCAAACAATGTTACAAGAGGAATAAAGTAAACGGGAAAGTAGAAGAGGGACAGCACAGTAAGAGGAAGAAGGATTACGGTGAATAATGCCAGTGGAGCGAGAGAGGCGAGTAGCGCGGTTTTGCGACTTACATAAATGTTCGGCACTCCGCAAAAGGCGCAGGTAAGGGTTATGCCAAATGTCAGCTTTTCTCCTGTCATGGCCTTATAGACAAAGCCGTGAGTCAGCTCGTGGAGAACTATGTATGCTAAACAGCCCACCATAAGCAGGCCGTAAGCAATGATTACATCAATAGGCTCGCCGACAAGCTCTACTCCCGAAAGGCTTCTGATACCAAAGCCAAGAGCGATTATTGCGCCCATTATTACAAGGGCGATAATGTTGAACACGACCGCAAAGGCGCCCTTCGTAGCATCGATTTGCTTGGCTACAATATATCCTTCGGGCAGCTCGCGCTTGAAATTATTTTCTTTATTCATCGGGTGTCTCCTTTCTTAAATGCCATATTAAAGAAGTCCGTATACGATCCAGATGTAGAGATAGCCGGTAAGAACCGCGGTGAGAGTGAAGGGAACCGAAATCTTCATAAACTCGCCTACGCCAACCTCGTGACCCTCGCGGCGAAGGATACCTATTCCCGTGATATTGGCGCTTGCGCCGATGGGAGTGATATTTCCGCCAAGGGTAGCACCGATAAGCAGACCGAAGTAGAGAACCGTAGGATCAAAGCCCATAGAGCCGGCAACACCGGACACTACCGGAAGCATTGTCATAACATAGGGGATATTGTCTACAAATGCGGAGATAATTACCGAGGCAAAGACGATTATCGTGTAAAGGAGGAATACATTTCCGCCGCCAACCTGCGTCAGGAGGTTAGCCAGCATATCGATCACTCCGGCGGCATCTATGCTTGTAATAACGACAAAGAGAGAGGCTAGAAGGAGGAGTGTCTGGTAATCCATCTCGGAGAACACAAGCTCGACATCCTCGGTTTTCTTAGTCCTGACAAGGCTTATGATCAGTCCGATTATCAGAAGGAGCATACATATTATACCGTTCCTGTGAGCATAGATTGTGCGGAGAACCTCGTTCTCGGGTTCAGGGAGGAAGGAAGCTATTATAAGCAGAACGATAACTCCACCCATCAGGAAGCTTGGGATCAGGTCGTTGACCTTGGTTTCGCTTGTAATCTCCATCTTCTGGTTTTCCTTTCTGAAAAGGAAGAGGAGAATGAAAACTGTAGCGAATGCGCCAAGCTCAACAGCCCAGAAGATGCCGGGGCGTCCTTGGAACCAGAAGAAATCAAAGAAGTTCATTCCTGCCTCCTTGGCGAGGAGAACAGAGGTGGTGTCACCCACCAGGGTAGCAGCTCCCTGGAGGTTGGAGGAGACCGAAATGCAGATAATGGGAGCAACGGGAGACATGCCTTGCTTCTTGCAAACCGCAAGAGCGATGGGGGCTATCATAAGAACGGTTGCCACATTGTCAACAAATGCGGAGATAATTCCGGAAAGGACCGCCATTGCGACAATTGCGGTTTTCACACTGCTGAATCGCGAAAGAAGCAGGTCGGCTATCTTCATCGGCATTCCGGATTTTATGAACAGGGATACAATGCCCATCGTTCCCGCTATCATCATCAGGACATTGAAATCTATTCCTCCCAGCACATCCCAGAATGTAAATTCAATATCGGGGGTAAGGAAGAGAAGCCAAAGGGAGAAGATTATTGCTGAGCCTAATGCCACAAACGCTCTGTACTTTGAGAGCGTGAGAAGAAGCACATAGGTAAGAGCAAACATAACAATTGCTATAACGAGTGTCGGGTTCATTAAAAACACCTTTCTATATAAATATTATAATTGATACACCGAGGTGCGTGTAAAATTTTGGGCAATTTCATGTAAACTACTATTTACTTTATGCAATGCTTGATAAAGTCTATCATAATAAGGCGGTTATGCTCCACCTCGTCAAAGCCCTCCTCTGGGTGCCACTGAAAGGCGCGAACATATTTCTCCCCCGGCATATACACAGCCTCAATAATTCCGTCAGAGGAATGAGCCATGGGCAGAAGTGCGGGAGCAAGCTGCTTTATTGCTTGGTGGTGCATACTATTTATTATAACCTTATCCCTGCCAAGAAGTGAATGAAGGGGAGTTCCCTCGCACAGGGCGATCTCGTGAGTTATAAATCCTCGCGGCTCCTCGTGCCTGTGTGATATACAGCTCTCGGGCATCTGGGTTTTAAGATCCTGGTAGAGTGAGCCGCCGAGGGCAACATTAAAGAGCTGCATTCCGCGGCAGACACCGAGCAGGGGCTTTTTGGTCGCAAGCAGTCTTTCAAACATACGGAAGTCAAAGTCATCTCGCTTTGGGGTTAGTCTTTCGCACCCGGGCAAGGTCTCCTCGCCGTATCTTTGCGGATTTATGTCCACTCCGCCTACAAATATAAAGCCGAAGCAGGCGTCGGTATAAAGGGCAAGTGTCTCCTCCTTGAAGGAGTAGGGGATTATGACGGGTATTCCTCCCGCGCCCTCGACTGCGTGAATATATTTCTGATAAACGCCAAGCGCTCCGTCGTCATCGATGCTTGGTACAATTCCTATATAGGGCTTCATTTTTTCATCCTTTTTTCGATTATTTTTAATGCTTTTACCGCTTTTGTAAAGTAATGTCTGTCCTTTCCGGACAATAAAGACGGCTTAAAGATGCGTGCAATAGCCTTCCGCTTACATCAGGAAAACTTTATGTTGTTCTGTTTTTCCTTCTTATCCGTTAATGCGATAGTAACCGTTGCCGATAGAATAAGGATAGCTCCCACAATGGCAAGAGCGTCCATCTCCTCGCCGAGGAACATAACGCTGTACAGAGTCGCCGAAAGAGGCTCCATAGTACCAAGGGTGGATACTGCGCTTGCGGGAATATCCTTTACCGCCAGGGCGTGAAGGAAATAGGGTATAACAAAGGTGAATATTGCAAGACCAAGCAAAAGCGGAACGGTCTTGAACGGCTCGGCGCAGGCATTTGTGACGATTTTCCAGGGCTCACCGAGAATGAGCGCAAGCAGAGCGGCAAAGCCAAAGGCGTAAATAGTTGTAGTCATTGTCGGTATGCTTTTCTCTGCTGCCATTCTTGCCGTTATATGGTATATAGCATAGGTTAAGCCGGAAAGAAGTCCGATAATGATGCCTACCGTGTCAAATTTTATATCTCCAATAATGCCGGAGATAAGGCAACACCCAAAAAGCACTGCCGCCGTTGCCAAGAATTTTGGCAGGGTCATTTTTTCCTTTAAGAAAACGGTGGAGTATATTTCGACAAATATCGGTGATGTGAACAACAGCATAACAGCCGTTGAGGGTGAGGTCATTTGAATGGATATGTAGTATAGGCTCGCTGCTAAGCAAAGCGAAATGCCGACAACGAAAAGCAGGGCAAGCTGCTTCAGGTTAACCCTGAATAGAGAGCGGTCTTTGATAAGCGCGATGCTTGACAGGCAGACAACGGCAACGGTTGCTCGCACTGCTGTCAATTGAAATGAGGTAAAGCCAAAGGGGGTAAGGAAATGGATAAATACGCAGGAGAGACCCCAGAGCAGTCCGGCTGAAATGATATAAATATATGCTTTCGTCTTCATAGTTTTTGAGTTAGCTTTTAATTCCTTTTTACCTTGTGAAAAATAAATGTCAAAATGTATCAAGCATATAACGGATGGCGCGCTCGGCGCATTCCTCACTTGTGGCGCTTGGATGATTGCTTTTGTAATCGTTGTATTGCTCATCAAGATCCGAATACAGCATATCCCTATCCTCCTCACTCATCCTCATTGGGAGAGCGGGCATATCGGTAGGGCAGTAATCTAAAGGATTAATGTCGGGGATAACACCATTCTTTAGGTATCCCTCGCGAATCGTGTTTATAGCCCTTTCGG
Source organism: Clostridia bacterium (assembly GCA_017462445.1). The sequence continues at coordinate 3,473 of JAFTRB010000216.1, read as the reverse complement.
TCAATGCATAGTATTCCTCTATTCGACCGTTCTTCAGGGGCTGGAGAGCCTTGAGTATTCTATGGACCTCAAGCACAAGGGAGACCTCGGGGGTATCCTGTCTGCCCTCCAGCATCTCATCAAGGAGGGGGTAAAAGCCTTCCTCGGGCTGTCCCTTTGCGCGCTTGATTTTTTCTTTAATATTGCTTCGCCAAATTGCCTCGGTATCGAGGAAAATTTTCTTTTCGGCGAGGAATTCATTCACCACCTGCCAGCCAAGTCTGCCACCGTTCATGAAGGAGAAGGCATGAGCATAGGCAAGCTCCTCGCATAGATGATAGTCAAGCGAGAGCTTCATAGCAAGTCCCGATACCTCGTCAACTAAATGCTGGTACAGGCTCTGCTCGCTTGATGTAATTCCGTATTCATTTTTGTATTTCAGCATTGTCCAATTCATATTGAAGCGGACACTGCCAACGAACTCAAGATATCCCATATATTCTCCTTAAAGTTGCTCTATGTTTGTTCGTATTGCGTCATCCATTTTGCTCTTTTCGTCAAAGATGCGAGAGCAGTCCTCGATAGTTCTGAAGGCTGTGTAATACCTGTGTCCGAACTCGATAAGCGAGCTGGCCGAGAAGTGAAGATTGTCGGGATTTGCGCCAAGCCCCTCGGCGGAGGCAAAGGCGGTTCTTGTCTCGGTTTTTGCAAACCGTATCAAGGAATCGTTGACAAAATGATAGTTTTTCAGGGCGGGGTCAATGCTGCAATTTGGCAGAAAATCGCCAAGCCCTCCAACTATAAGAGGTATATCCTCTGCGCCAAGCTCGCGCCTCATGGCCCTCATTGTCTTGGCGAGTCTTTCAAAATAGGTGGGGTATCTGTCATCACCGCAATCGCACTCGCCCTGGTGCCAGAGAATTGCCACAAGATGGGAGGTCCTCATAGCCAGCCTGGCAGTAAACACGGCATTGTCGAAGAGCAACCCGCCCTCCTGCCATTGCTCCAGGCTTGTCCCGCCGTCAGCGCAGGGGATAATACCTACCTCCACCTCGGGGTGGTCGAGGGCGTAGTCGGAGGCAAAGCTCTCGGCAAGGCAAACGCCTGCGGTTCGTCTGTCAGGGTTCACCGGGCGAAATATCGGCTGCCATCTTCCACATCGGAGCATCTTTATCCTGCCACCTGCGTTATCGAGCGGCACATCATTTACATAGCCTCGCCCTGCCATATTCGATTGTCCTATTATTAAAATTGAGTGTATCATTTTGTCTCCATTAGAATGTTTTGGTTTTGTATGCTTTGGCATGTCTCTTAGCGGCCTTCAATAGTGTCGTCCATACTTCCAATATTTTTCAAAAGGATTGTTATATGCCAAAAAACAGGGGGCATATTTTTACTCGTAAATCCCGTCAAAAAGCATTGAAATGCTATCATAGTCAATGCCGCATTTTCGTGTCCAGCGGTTAACAGGATAAGCCGCATATCCCCTGTCGCTTAACGGCAGCAGCATATCCTTTTCACAAATGTGTCCTGCGGTAACGCCGAAGGAGTCGCTTGAATGCAAGATATTGAGATACCCCAGCATATCAATGAACGCCTCAATCTGCTCCATTGTCATTGCCAACAGTCCGGATTGCTTCAACTCTCGGCGTAGTTTACCCGATGTTGTGCTTTGAGGGGAATTTTCTATAACATCAATAATTTTTTGGAAATGCTCGTAATCCGAAGCGGAATGACTGGGGCGTGGAAGCCTTTTGTATTCCTCCAAAAATATGATTGCCGTGTTAAGCTCAAATTTGAACGGAATTAACCCCTTAAAATAGAAATGCTCCATATCAACATTGATGTGCCAAAATTGCATCTTGGGTTCTCGGCTGACGGTGTGCTGATATCCGCATATCTCGCAACGGTTTTCGTTGTATCTGTCCTCAAATTCACCGTCCTTGCCGACTACCGAGCCGACATATTTTTTCTCAAATTCGTGAGCGGGCAAATTTTTAATATAGTAGTAGCAAGCAAGTGCCGTTCTGTATTCGGGCGCATTATGTGCGACACCGTAGAGAAAATCTCTTGCCAGCTCTTTAACCGAAAGCGTTGTAATTAACTCTTTTGCATAGTGTATCGCCTCATCGTGCGGATAAACTCTTTCGCATAGCTTCATCGTGCCTTCACTAACGGCAGGAAGGTATTCGAGAACAGGCGTAGTCCAAAAGTCGTGAAAATCTTTTCTAGCAAAACGCCTTAAGAGTTTGAGTGAAGTGGCTTTATCGCAAGGCAAAGTGGGCGAAGCCTGATACGCCTTGATTTCCTCAACATAAGCAGCATTGATATCGTCCGATTGCGAGCCGTTTGTTTGCCAAGCTGCAAGTGGCAGAGCAAAATGCTCATCACCGGCAGCATTTGCAACGGCTTCTGATATTGCTCCTATAATGCTATTTTCTTCTTTCAAAGCTCTGCTCCTTTCGGTACTTGGTGAAGTTAGCTTTAGCACCCGTAGATTTCCTGTCCCCCCGGTCAGAGGTTAAGCATCAATCCCCTCGGCAAGGCATCGTATATCATAAAACTGTTTTACCCACTGGGGTAATGCTTCTGCATCTTTTTTGATTTTTATCAATGTTCTTTTTCCAACTCGCCTGTCCATATATGCAAGCGCACGCATAATATAATTGTCAGAGCAAAGTGCAGTAGTAATATCGGTATTCAGGTATGCCGTCACTGCCTCCAAAAAATCCTTGTGGCAGAGTGTGCCCTGTGGCATCCATTTTTCCTTCATCAGCATACTATGAACCGAGGCCTGATTGGTATCGGGGTTGTCGAGGAAAGCGCCATATTCATCCTGCCACTGTATATTGAGCCCGACATCCCAGGAGAAGGCGACCAGCTCGGTTTTATCTATATTTATCGTAGCTCTGCCAAATGAGCCGCGGTCCTTATGATAACGAGTGTAAAAATATGAGATTCTCCCCTTCAGACCATCGCACAATAGTTCACCCAATAGCCTTTTAAGATTGCTCCAGGATTTATACTTACTGAATTGCGTCATAATACTATCCTTTCATATAAGACTTGCACAATACCTTGCGATATAAACTTCACTTGCCCCTAGGGGCAAACTTAGTTGTTGAAACTATTGTTTGCAAAGACAACCGACACTCTCAACGTGCGTCAAGACGACAAAAGGTATATTTTTGTACCAAAAACGGGGGATGTAAAGCCAAAAGGTATATTTTCACAACTACTTTATAATGTGCTTCCAACCGCAATCATTTAGCAGAAACTCCTCCAATGACTCAATGTAATCAAGATCATCATCGTAAAAAGCTGTGTATGAAATCGAGTTGTCTTGATCATTTGTAACTATGATAACCAATCTCTTCGGATAATCTATTTCCAATCCATATTCTTCGTTAATATCTAACACTCGGAACGAATAATCATTTATTTTAGCAAATGGATTGCAAGTATATCCGCATGACGTCATTTCGACCTTTTGA
>JAFTRB010000215.1 GCA_017462445.1 Clostridia bacterium | reverse complement strand
TGTATGGGAAGCTATGCCCCCCTGCTCGATATAAAGGAGGAGTCTCTTGTACAGTTTGAGACGGTGATTCGCCCAATCCCCCAGTTCGACACAGAAAATATCAAGATGATATCCCAAGGTCCGTCTATCTGCGTGTTTAACAAGCAGGATAGCGGCGAGGTCCTTGCCTCCTGGCTCTTTGCACAGTTCCTTCTTACCCAAAGCGTACAGATTGGCTATGCCAGAACAGAGGGATATCTCCCTGTAACAAACGATACTCTCACCTCTTCGGAGTATATAGAATACCTCTCTCGCTCGGGCGAGGACAACGATGACTATTATTGGGTAAAGATTGCTGCGGCAAAGCTCCTTCTTGAAAACATCGATAACACCTTTGTAACCGAGGTCTTCAACGGCTCTGCCTCGCTCCGTAATGCTGCGGGACAGCTTATCGAGGAGGTCACTACAAGCGCGCGTAAAAAGGACAGTATGGATAGAATCAAGGTTGAGGCGCTCTATCGCAAGATGAACTCGCTCTATCGCCTGGAGCGCAATCTTGGCGAAATGCCGACAGGCTCGGTCGTTCTTATTGTCTCGCTTGGTGTAATATGGCTTGGCATCGGCGGATATGTGCTGTTTGGCTGGCTTAAAAAACGCAAAAATTCGTCAAGCTCTTGACATATTTTGGTTTTGTAGTATAATATAACTGTAGATTTACAAAATTCTACTAATAAAAAGGAGAAAAACAAAATGAAAAAGATTATTGCACTTGTTCTTGTTGCGGTTCTTTGCTTAAGCTTTGTTTCCTGCGCAAAGGATCCTGCCGAGAAGTCCGAGGGTGTTCTTACCTATGCTGAGTATGTAGCAGCAGAGCTTGAGACCGATGTTGTTATCGAGGCTTATGTTCAGGCTACCCAGTCCTGGTGGGACAACAAGATTACCGTTTATGCTGCTGATCCCGACGGTGCTTATTTCATCTATGAGATGGCTTGCTCCGAGGCAGATGCTGCAAAGCTTACCAAGGGCACCAAGATTAAGGTTTCCGGCATCAAGAAGGCTTGGTCAGGCGAGGTAGAGATCATGAACTCGACCTTTGAGTTCGTAAACGATGGCGTCACCTATGAGTCTAGCGTTGTTGATGTTACTTCAAAGATGGGCAAGGACGAGATTATCGACTACCAGAACCAGCTTGTTGCCTTCAAGGGTGTTACCGTTAAGGCTATCGAGTACAAGAACGGCGAGCCCGGTGATGACATCTATGTTACCGTTACCAAGGGCGAGGTTGAGTATTCCTTCTGCGTAGAGAGGTACCTCACCGATCCTGATACCGACCTCTACAAGTCCTTTGTAAATGAGGATGTTAAGGTTGGAGATGTTGTTGATGTAGAGGGCTTCCTTTACTGGTACGAGGGTGTTAACACTCACATCACCTCTGTAACCGCAGCTGACTAATCATATAATTTAGCTTCACCCCCTATGCGGCAGGTCCGCATAGGGGGCATTCTTTTGGAAATTTTCAAGGCGGTTTAGATTAAGATTGTATACAATTGTAACATATTCAGCAAAATTTATTTTATCTATTGACTTTTTTGGGAATATTGTATATAATTTGTTTGTAAATTATAACCATCGGTGAAAAATGAATGGAGAAAATGTTATGTGGCAGAAGAACGATGATATAGATGCCCTCTTTGGGGCGATATTATCACTCGAAAATATCGAGGAATGCTATATGTTCTTTGAGGATATCCTGACTCGCAGGGAGGCTATTGACATTGCCCAGAGACTAAGGGCGGCAAGAATGCTCAGAGAGGGCAATAGCTATCAGGAGGTTTGCACCGAGCTTAAAATGAGCAGCGCAACGCTCAGCCGTGTCAGCAAGGCCTTGGAGGGTGGCGCAGGCGGATACAAGCTTGTTCTTTCCCGCATCGAGGAGCAGAAATAGCTTCGGTGTCTATCCCTACAAAAAGGAGAGCGATTGCTCTCCTTTTTGCTTTACACCGATAAAAAAGCTCTTATACCTATTGATTTTCAGATATCTATATGGTATAATTGTAACAAATTACAGAACAAAATGGGTAAAAGGCAGGTGAAAATGTCACCTATGGATCATATTGAACGCAAGTGGTATATGCCCGGTGACGGGCTATCGGATATTATACCGATATGCTTTGGCTACCATAATTGTCCCCCCGGGCACATTGGCCCCGGCAAGCGTCACTACCATCTGATTCACTATATAGAAAGCGGCACAGGAACTCTGTATGTCGGCTCAAAGGCGGAGCGCGTCAGGGAGGGGCAGGTGTTTATAATCCGCCGCGACGAGGATGCGCGCTATGTTGCAGACGAGAGAGATCCCTGGAGCTATGTATGGGTAGGTATGAACGGTAGGGTTGCCGACCGCCTCCTTGAGATCAATACCCATATTCTTCCCTGCAGTGACAGACCCTTCGCCTTCCTTCGTTCGGTTGTCGATATGAAGGGCGCGCAGGCAGAGGCGGTAGCCGCCGCGGGAATGATGATAATCTCCGAGCTGTTTGCTAAGGAGGAGGTAAAAAAGGATTACATCGGCGATACTATCTCGGCAATCAACTCGCTTTATATGACCGATTTGTCTGTAACCGAGCTTGCCGAGCGCTTTAAGCTGGACCGCCGTTATCTCTCTCGTATCTTCCACTCCGCCACGGGAATGACTATCAAGGATTATATCATAAGAGTCCGTATGGAGTCGGCAATGAAGCATCTGGAGGATGGGATAAGCGTCGCGAGGACGGCAGAGCTTGTCGGCTATAATGATCCGTTCTATTTTTCAAAAGCATTCAAAAAGTATTTTTCTATATCGCCCGGCAGGGTCAGCAGGATAGAGGAGAAAGGGGTAACAGATGAAAAACAGCAAACAATGTCCCAAGTGTGGCTCTCTTGATATAATCCGCTTTGACGGATACACGGGAGCCTATGGCACAGGAAATAATATTATGGCAGGAGCAACGATTTTTTCGGGTGTGGATGTCAATAGATATATATGCTGCTCCTGTGGCTTTACCGAGGAATGGATAGACCTCGAGGATATCAAAAGGCTTAAGGAAAGCAAGAAGGCAAAGAAGCAATAATTGGCTTCATATAGCCACCCGTGTCAGGAAAATAACAAAAGCGAGCCGCATTTCTGCGGCTCGCTTTTGTATTAAAGGGTAAATAATTGTTTACTCGATTGGGGTTAAACGATCATATACCATTCGGTGTTTCTTGTCAATCTCCCAATTCATATGCCCGTGTCCCGAGTACCAGCATTTGAAGTCAACATGGTCATCAATGAAGTATGTCAAATCAAAAAGCCCTTTTACAAGATAGGGGTCATTCGGGTCCTTATGGTATTTGTGGGTAAGTATATAGTCAACTCTGTTATCTCTTTCGGCAAGAGACCTATACGCCCTTTCGTATTCCTCCTCGCTTGCCTCCTGCTGCGGCCAGTACAGCCCCTTGAGCCTCCAGCCCTCGGAGCTTCTACAGCCTCCAAAGGCAAGGAAGCTTTTGCCTTCTATTGTATATACATATCCGCGCATCAGATGTACAAGGTAGGGTGAAAGCCTATGCACCATTCCACCGTTCCACTCCTCGGTGGGGTAGGAATAGATGAAGTCATAGTTTTCGTGATTGCCGTCAATCATCGCGATAGGACATTTTGCGTTGAGTAAAAGCTCGTTAAATTGTCTGTTCTCCTCGGTGTCCCGAAAGGCAAGCTCCAAGTCTCCAAGCAGAATAAGAAGGTCATTATCGTGGTTTTCGCTTATGTACTTGTTGAAGGCCTCAAATTCCAGGCTTGCGTGTAAATCGCTCAAGAAGTAAATCATGGTCTTTTTATAACCGCCTTGCCACTCTTAATAAGATTGATGTAGTCCTCTGCAGTTTTAATCTCATATTCCGAGATAATGCCCGTGCCCGCAACATCACAGTACCTGTGCGCATCAGAGCCGGCTGTCCACAAAATTCCGTACTCGTCAGCGGTTTTTTCGCACATATCGTCGTGGTTATCGTGTCTTGGGTTGGGGTTGCAGACCTCAAAGGCGTCTACAAGCTCGGGTGTAACTATGGTGTTGGTATCCCTGTATGGATGCGCCTGGACGAAGAAGATCCCCTTTTTCTTTGCAAGGGCAGAGAACTCCGCCACTGTCATCTGGTCAAGGTTGGGATAATCGCGCAGGAACTGCTCGTCAAAGCCATATATGAGGTAATGAACGCTCTTATACTGGGCAAACTCAATCTCAGCAGAGAGCAAAATATTCATTCCCAGCTTCTCTCCCTCCTCCTTTGCCAGGTTATAGCCAAGCATAAAGCGGTCGATAATCTCATCCCAGGTCTCCTTTTTCCAGGAGCAGAAGAAGTATGCGCCAAAGTGATTGGAAATGAATAGCGTCTTGTAGCCCGCATCGTGATATGCGTGTACCATCTCCACGGCGGTCAGCATACCGCAGCTACTGCCTTCCTTGGTGTGCAAATGTGTTTCGGTCAAAAACATATTGTCCTCCATTTCAGCCCTGCTGAAGCATTTTTTCTTTACAGCTTATTATACTACTAATAGCCGCCCGTGTCAAGTTTTTTGTCTATTTTTGTAAGCTTCCAAGTCGTTTAGAATGCCCTAGTCCAAAAGCGTGTCAAAAATGCTTTCAGGCCTCTCTAATATTCTGCGAGTGATCCTGTAATGCTCGGTATTCCTGTAATCCACCGTGGCTATTCCGTCACCTGTAAGCTCCAGCACCTCCGCCCCCGGAAGTGCCATCAATATCGGCGAATGTGTTGCGATTATAAACTGCGAGTCCTGCTTGACAAGGGAATTTATCTCTGCCATCAGGGTTAAAAGTCGCATAGGCGAGAGTGCCGCTTCAGGCTCGTCGAGGATATATAGCCCCTTGCCGAAAAAGCGGTTCTGCACAATTGCAAGAAAGCTCTCGCCGTGAGATTGATTATGCAGAGATACTCCGCCGTACCCCTCGATAATCGCGGGTGCAGCTGCAGGCTGTTCATCTAACTGGTCAATGTTTGTTGCCACATTGTATAGGCTCTCAGCCCGTAGGAAAAAGCCATCTCTTGGAAACCTTCTTTTTGCCAATGTAATATGCTCCCACAGCACCGAGTGTGTGTCATTTGTCGTAAAGCAAAAGTTGCGTGAGCCTCCCTCGGGGTTGAAGCCATATGCCACCGCAATAGCCTCAAGCAGAGTGGATTTTCCCGTTCCGTTTTCTCCTACCAGGAAGGTCACATTCCTGTTTAGCCGAATACCGCCGGCTCTTTCAAGGAATTTCACCACAGGTAAACTGTTCAGATAGGAGTCCCTCGGCAATCCTCCGTTATATATAACTTCACAAATATAGTCAGCCTCCATATAATCGCCCCCTTTCCAAAAATAGTATATCATAGTGCCTGCATTTTTGCAAGCAAGTGATTGATATTATCTCAAAACTATGATATAATCGTAATATAATGAAGAATAGGGAGGAAATATGCTAAGGCTTATACCGTATCCAAAGGAATGCAAGGTGATAGATAAAAACCGCACATCCCTTGTCACAACCATTAAGACAGACAATCCCGAGTGGCGTGGACATATAGGTGCCTTTATTGACGCGATTTACAATGTATATGAGTTTACATTTGAGGAGGGAAACGGCGGAATAGAGCTTATCCGGGATGAGAGCCTTCCTGCCAATTCCTACCGTATCAAGGTGGACGAGGAGGCTAAAATCTATGCCTCGGCAAGCGAAGGCGCTTGCTATTCTCTCGCCACTCTTCTCCAGCTTGTAGCCCCTGGGGAAAAGGGAATAGTCCTCCCCCGTGTCGAGATTTTTGACTATCCTGACAAGGACTATCGCTCAATAATGGTCGATCTCGGCAGAGAATGGCACCCCTTCTCTAAGCTGCTTAAATATGTCGACCTCTGCTTTTTCTACAAGGTGCGTTATTTGAATCTCCATTTTGCCGACAACAAGCTCTACACCCTGCCGTCAAGGGCATTTCCAAAGCTCTCTGCCGAGGGCAAATACTATACCGAGGAGCAGATAAGCTATCTTTGCGAATATGCCCGCCTTCGCGGTGTTGTAATAGTTCCCGAGTTTGAATGTCCCGGGCACGCCCCCGTCCTGAATACCCACTATCCCGAGGTCTTTTCCGACCGTGGAATCGGTGAGGGGGGCGCCTTCTACAACGAGTTTGGCGAGCAGATAAGCAGTAAGGCTCTTCTCTGTGCCACAAGCGAAAGCTCTGTCGAGGGTGTCAAAACACTCCTTCGTGAAATCTGCGAGCTTTTCCCCGATACCCCCTATATACATATCGGTGGAGATGAGGCAAACATCTCCCTGTGGGACCAGTGCGCCTCCTGCCGCGCCTATATGGAGAAAAATCACATTGCGGATGTCTACGGTCTATACAGCGACTATGTTGCAAGGATTGCGGAATATGTCCTCTCACTTGGCAAAACTCCCATCGTTTGGGAGGGCTTTCCCGAGAAGGGCGCAGACAAAATACCCAAGGAGACGGTAGTGATATCCTGGGAGAATCACTACCAGACAACCGGTCAGCTTCTGGCGGAGGGCTTCCCTATAATAAACGCATCCTGGAAGCCTCTTTACATAGTCCCTGCAAGCAATGCTCCGATTCCAATATTCGATTGGGGCGCAAGGGAAATCTTTGAATGGAATGTATATAATTGGCAGCATTGGTGGACCGAGTCCGAGGCAACCAAAAATCCCATAAACATTAAGCCCACCGACCGCGTTCTCGGAGCTATGCTCTGCGCCTGGGAAATGACCTTTGAAGAGGAGATATCCTTTGTAATGTCAAGCCTGGCAGCCCTCTCTGAACGAACCTGGACCGTGGAGCAAACTCACTCCTTCGATGATTTCAGGACCGCCTTCAGCCATACCTACTATGTCTCGGGCAAGATAATACAGGATAGATAGCAAGCCCCACCCATACAGTCAAGCCTGCCCATTGTGAGGAAGGTGTCACCGAAGATGACGGACGAGGTGTCACCGAGGCAAGCCTAGGCTTACATAAATCCCATAACACATCCACCCCCTGTGGCATTTGCCACAGGGGGTGGAAAATTATCTGCTATTAGAAATAATTCCTGCCGAAACGATCCTGTTCCATTGATTATATCTTATGTATGCCGGCTCTTGTATCATATTCTCCCTGTTTCCACGAACATCCAGTAGCTCATCTTCAAGCTCATCGATCCTATCAACCTCGCCTCTCACATATTCCTCGAGCCTTTGGGCACAGTGCGTTAGCCGCCTCATCAGCCCTCCAAGACGAATATCCGACACCTCAAAGCCCTGAGGCTTATTTTCCTTCATCCATTGGATGCGAAATGCGTGGTAGAAGTCCTCTACAAGATCCTTAATTATCATAAGCTCCTTAGCATAATGACCAAGAGAAGCGTTGTCCTTTTCTTTATATGCCTTGCGTATCTTTATGCCAATATCACACTTTTTTGCCACAGCCGTACAAAGGGCGTAGTTGGTTCTGAACAGGTATCCCCATCGCTCGTCTTTGATCAAAGGCTTGGTTAGAGTGGCAAGACGGTTAAACTCTTCTCTACACCCATTCGGTATTGTGCTATCAAGAAAACCGAGGAAGGGATCATTGTAAAGCAGATACTTTGACGGAGAAAGATAAAACCTTTCTTTTTCCTCCCTCGTCACCTGGTCAAAGAGCATAAAGCAGTCAAAGCTAATGCCAAACAACTCTAAAAAGCGTTCTTTAATGCTTGCCGTATCATTGTTTCCCCGTGCATATTCAGCAGCAAAGAGCAGTGAGGGGAGAGCCTCATACACCGAGCTTTCACCACCTCCGTCACCCCAGGTTGTGATGATAACATTCTCTACTCCGCAAATACGACAGCCTTCAAGATTATTTTTCAGAGCCTCAATGCTGTAAGCATTCTGCGTCGAGAAGCCGTCCCATGTCCAAACTCCGCCGGCGTACCAATATCCACGCTTTAGCTTCTCGTGGACTCTCATCATTCCTACAAAGTCTTGGGCAGGCCTCTTATAATAGTCCCAGTATATAAGATTTGCATTTTCGGGGATAAGAGCGCCTACACTCTCATCGACCTCGGCGTTCGGCTTAAAATAGTTGGTTGCGCCTGTCGCAAGGTTAAAGAACATATCCGACCACATACAGATTTCAAAGCCGTGTTTTTCAGCGATTTTTGCGACACGCCCCAGGTGGTTTAGCAGTAATTCGGTATGATCCCGTTCTCCGTGAGTATCATAATATGCGCCTCTTCCAATGTTCTTTGCTTCATCCATGCCGACATTTATAATTCGCGTGGTAAAGCACTCTGCCATTGTAGCAAGCATAGCATCTATAAGCTCATATACACGCTCGTCCTCCGTGAGGAGAATATCATCGATATCATTGAGAGGGGCATAGTCCGGCCATCTGAATATTTGCTCAATATGAGCAAGAGTTTGAATATACGGAATAAGCTCTATGCCCCTCGTGAGTGCATAGGCATCAAGCTCCTTCAGCTCTTCCTTAGAGTATCGACCTCTGCCATAGCCAAAGTAGGGGTGGCCGTCAATTTCGTATGTATCCTCGGTATAAAGCATCACCGAGGTATAGCCCATTTTTTTGGATATATCTATCCATTCCTTTAACTGCCTGATGTTCATAACCGCATTGCGTGAGCAATCCAGCATAAGGCATAACCGTTTAAGCTTTAATCTTTCCATTGCTTTTCTCCCAAATCAGGCTGCTCCAAAAGCAGGATCGTTACTTGTCGCTCCCCTCATCAAGGCTCCATTTTGTATAAAGCACTGAGGGGTAGGAGTCCCCATCATATCTTTGATAATAAACTGTAATCAGGCTTCCGTCAGCAAGCTCTACTGTAGAAGGATAGCCAAGATCACCGCTGGGTGACTCGGAAAGGATATACTCTTCCTCCCAGCTTTCACCACCGTTATAGCTCACCATAGCTCTTTCGCCATTAGGTGCTTGCCTTCTTCCGTAAGAGCAGATAACGGCTCCCGAGGAGTGTAGCATAAGATGTGGTGGCGCACCGGTTGCCTCCGTCATTGTCACTTCACTCCAGCTCTTACCGCCATCAGAGGAAATTGCTGTAGCGATCCTGAACGAGGGCTCGGTTCTGAAAGCACCAAGGAGCCTTCCGTCAGGTAATTCAATAACGTGCGGTTCATCAAGGAATTCACCCTTTGCGAGCCAGGAGGGGGAGGGAATAATAGAAACCTTTTCCCAACTGTTTCCCTTATCCCGGCTTTTGTATAAAGCGACCGACTTATGTGGCAGCTCGCCCTCCGAGCAGAACTCAAGCCCGAGATATACGAGCGATCCGTCGCGGCACATCGAGGGACCGTGCGGTGCTGAAATGGGCAGCCGTATTGTTTCGCTCCAGGTTACGCCGTAGTCATCTGTGGTGCGTAGGAAGGAGCCGCCGATCAATTTATTTTCGGGCAATAGCTTGATGGCGTCAAGCATTCCGTAGCTAGCCTTTACCCCCTCCGGGCTATTCCATTTGTTTACACAATCAAGCCACCAATCGGCAGAGTAGTCGCTGAGTGGCAGACAAAACCAGGATAGAAGCATTTTGCCGTTTCCCATATAGAGAAGACCTGCATCTCTGTCATCCATATAGGTGTCATTTATAACGATCGGAGGTGTCCAGCTTTCGCCCTAGTTTTTGCTGATATACATAACCGTTTTGCCAAAGGGGCAGACATGTCCTATACGAAAGCCTGATGCTCCAACATAGAGTGTCCCATTTTCATCACGGGCAACCGTGGGCCAGCCCTGATACTTAAAAATCGAACCTGTTACACGGTTTACAATACCGTGCTTTGCTTTAGGATATAGCGTTTTCATTTTGTTCTCCTCT
>JAFTRB010000214.1 GCA_017462445.1 Clostridia bacterium | reverse complement strand
CTTTTTCATCTTTTTCTCCTTTCTTTCCTATGCTGTCCTTTTGCGTCTATTTTCTCTTCCTTAACGGAAGCCCTCCTCCGCATATAAATGCGAAAGAGACATAATATTTATTCACAGGCCCCAAAGGGCAAAAACACTCCCCGTACCGAGGAGCAAGTTTGTGTATCCATTATACACCATATATAGTGCGTTTGTCAAGTAGAAAATACTATATATTGTGTTTATTCTTTTTGTACATTTCGTATAAGAGCGAGCTTTCAACTCAAGGCGCGCCATAAAAATCACCCCCTTTTCAAGCCCCCACGGGCTGATGACGGCGATATTGGGAAAGGGATATTGTAATATGGCTAAATGTATGCTATAATATATACAACAAATAAAGGGGGGTAAGTGAATGCCATTTAACAGCGAGAGAGCCAAAAGGCTCAGGGAGCTTTTTGATCTGATTGAGAAGCAGGGAGACTATGACGCCTTCGAGCTGACCTACAAAGCAGTTCCCTACCTCAAGGAAACATATGAAATAGTAAGGGCGCAGCTGACGCTTGAAAAAGACCTTGATAAAGCGACCCTGCTTGACAGCTCCGCCATTATGCGCTATCTTGCCGAGTGCTATGACCGCCTTGGAAGATTTGCGGTGTCGGCAGGCCTTTACAAGGAAGCAATAGCGCTCGCCTCCACTCTTTTCAGAATGTATGGCGAGGAGGTTCGGGACAGCAGCGGAATGATATATAACGCGCTTAAGGCGAGGAACTATTATATCGACGATGACTGCGAGGATATCCGCAAGCAGGCGCAAACCTTCATAGCCGAGGATATTGTAACCGATGTATTTGATACCGTTTTGTCACGGCGCAGAAATCTAAAGCACGACCCCGTGGAGATGACCGAGGAATATCTCGCCGTAATCGACGAGGTGGAGGAGCAAATAGAAAGGAACCGCACCCTCCGCGGCCTTGGCTCCTGCCACGAGCTTTGGAGTCTGAAAACCGATTACCTGGCAGAAAGGGGAATTGTGTGGCATTCGCCACAGGCTCTCAACCCAAGGGTAAGGTTCGATTGATGTACAGGGATTTTATACGAAGGATATGCCAAGGCGGCTTACTGTGTCGTTTATGGTACACTAAAAGCATTATAATAAAGACAAAGGATAGAAAAAATGGATACTCAGGAAATAAGAATTCACACCGACCTGTATATTGCCGAGCTTCCCACGGGTGAAATTGGCAGAGTGGAGAACGAAATACGCCAAAGTCAGATCGATGCGGCAAGCAACGAGCGAGTAAAGAGGGAGAAATACTATTCCTGGAGGCTGCTTGAATATGCGGTGTGGCATAGCCGTGGCAAGAGCCTTGCCGATATAGGACTGACTCTCGCCCCCTCTGGCAGATGGGAGAGCGAGCAGCTCTTTCTCTCCATATCCCACAGCCGTGACCTGATTGCAGTGGCGCTTTCCAATGCGCCTGTCGGTGTGGATATCGAGCCGATAGGCAGCCCGCGCCCCGAGAGATTTGCCGAGAGGGTGCTGAACGAAAAGGAGCTTGAGGAATACCGCTCCACGCCCGAGGACGAAAGGCTTGCCCTGCTCTACCGCAAGTGGACCGAGAAGGAAAGCCTTTTCAAGAGGCTCGGCAAAGCCGCCTTTGTCCCGAGAGAGATCGACACAACAGAGGGCGGAGTGATCTCCTATGAGCTGGAGCTGAACGGGGATATCTATTTTCTCTCCATTGCCACCCCAAACCTGGAGGATATCGGCTTCTATCCTAATATCGAGCTGAAATAGCTTGAATAATAAAAGGAGAAGAATATGTTCTACATTTCCAAGTCCAAGTACTGTCTTGCCCTGCAGTGTCAGAAGATCAACTGGCTGAACAAATTCAAGCCCGACCAGAGGTCCGAGGATGTGGCTGTCGAGGACAGAATGGCGGCGGGCAATATCATCGGCGACCTTGCAATGGGGCTTTTCGGCGACTTCGTCGAGGTAACGGCAAAGGATGACGAGGGCAAAATCGACATTCCTGCTATGATAGATGCCACCCGTGTTGAATTAGAGCGCGGAACAGCCAACATTTGCGAGGCCTCCTTCTCCTACGAGGGAGCATATTGCGCCGTGGATATTCTCCGCCGCGAGGGGGACGGATATGCTATTTATGAGGTGAAAAGCTCCAGCGAGGTCAAGGATATCTATATATCGGATATAGCCTACCAGAAATATGTTCTTGAGCATTGCGGAGTCAAGGTTACGGGGCTTTACATCGTGCATATCAACAAGGACTATGTCTATGACGGAGAGTACAAGCTTGACGAGCTGTTTACCGTTGTGGATGTAGCAGACCTTGCAGAGGAAAAAATGGCGCAGATCGTCCCCACCCTTCGCGAGGCGGAGAGGGTTATGGCAAGCGAGAGCGAGCCTGATATAGACCTCTCCATAGGCTGTAACAAGCCCTATAAGTGCCCCTATTTTGACTATTGCGCGCGCCATCTGCCAAGCCCCTCAGTCTTTGACCTTTACAGGATGAATTTTGATAAGAAGCTTGACTTCTACCGCAAGGGACAGTATGACTTCCCCTCCCTGCTTGCAAGCGGCAGGATTAAAAATGATAAGCAGCTAAGACAAATTGACTTTGAGATAAATGACCGCCCCACCTATGTGGACAAGGCTGCGCTTAAACAATTCCTGTCCGGCATTCACTATCCGATGTATTTCCTTGATTTTGAGTCTATAATGCCCACCCTGCCCATCTACAAGGGGACACGCCCCAACCAGCAGATACTCTTCCAGTATTCACTCCACTATATTTTGGAGGAGGGCGGCGAGCTTTTGCACAGCGAGTTCCTCGGTGAGCCGGAGGTGGACCCCAGGCGCGCCCTTGTGGAAAGCCTGATAAGAGACATCCCCGTCGGCGCCTGCATCCTGATATACAACAAGACCTTCGAGCCTGTGCGCTTAAGGGAGCTGGCGGTTGATTTCCCCGAATACAGCGACAGGCTCCTTGAGATGGCGGAGAATATGGTCGACCTGCTGGACCCCTTCCGCGGCGGCTTCTACTACAACCGCTCGATGGGCGGCTCCTTCTCTATAAAGACCATCCTTCCCGCAATCTGCCCCGACGACCCCGAGCTTGATTACCACAGCCTCGACCAGGTGCATAACGGCACCGAGGCTATGAAGGAGTTTGCCTCCATGAGGAATATGTCGCCCGAGGAAAGACAGACAACAAGGCGCAACCTGCTTGAATACTGCAAGCTTGACACCCTCGCCACCGTGAAGGTCTGGGAGGAGCTGGTAAGAGCTTGTAAGGATTAGTTTACATTTATAAGCCAACATTTCAAAATAACTTAACACGCCCCCATACATAAAGTTAGCCCCTCCGTCGCAAATAGCGGAGGGGTATGGTATTATTTGCAGCTATTCCGCACTGTCGAAAGTGAGATAAGCGCGCAGGATGGCACATAGAATAGCCAGGGGATATTCAAGGACGAATGGCTTATCCACCAAAGGAAGCTACCCTCGGCAGAGCCAAGGTAGGCCGAGCCAAGATAGCCAAGCCCTAAAAACAGGTCGCATAGGGCGAGGAGCATAAGGCCGATTGAGAAGAGAAGCCCATAGGGCATACGGATAAAGGAAAATACAATGTTTATAAGAAGGTTGGCATAATAGAATGCCGAGAGAATGCTGAGCAGATCCACCTTCGCTCCAAGGACAATAATAAGCACAAGAAGCATCAGCGCAATGAGCGCCAGTCGAGCCGATATATGTATCACTCTCTCCTTTGTGGAATTCTGCTTTAGCATCAGGGCAACGAAATAGGTTAGCTGAACCAAGGAGAATACAGCTACTCCGACCTCCTCGTTCACAGGCTCGGCGAGGATCAGGAAGTAGTCCGCCGCAAGTGTCAGAAAAAGCCCAAGGCGCAATAGCACCCCGCCCGTACCAAGGAGCATTGTGGTAAGCGCAAAGCCCAACGCAAGACCAACCGAGGAGAAGGCAAGCCATTCATAGACACTGCCGTCCGTCAGTTGTATAAGCACAAACAGCGCAGCCTCTGCGATTATAAGGAAAATAGCCAGAAGGCTAACTATTCTTTTTCTTGTCATCATTCCACCTCCACTCCCCTCAATTATACCAGATTATAATACAAACTTCAATAGACGGAAATAATTTTTCGCATTATCCTACGCGCGCCCTCTGGCGCTCCTATTATCAATACACTTTTTTCTCTTTTTCTATTGCAAATGCAAAAAATATTTGATATAATTTTCATAGCAAAAAATATGGAGTCTGATATGGATCAAGTCATATTAATTACACTGATTATTTTAACCTATACCTTCCAATCCCTCTTTTCGAAAATGTACACGGTCAACTACCCGGCTGACAAGGCATACGCCCCCAACGTGTTCACTATTGTAAGCGGCATTGTGGTAGCGATAACCGCCCTCTGCTTTGCGGGCTTCAGCTTCGGGCCCTTCCGCTGGGACACACTTATCCTGGGCGTTATAAACGCAATCGTGCTTTATTGCTACAACGAGTTTATTATAAAGGGCTCTACCACAGGAGACTACTCAATTCTCGTTGTATTCAACATCGGTGGCGGTATAGTAATTCCCGCAATCATAAATCCCCTCTTCTTTGGCGAGTCGTTTATGATTACTCAGCTTGTTGCAATTGTAATCATCTTTGTTGCGGTCTATCTTGTAAGCCACAAGAAGGCAGAGCCCACCGAGGGCGAGGAGCAAAAAAAGAACAAGGCTCTCCACATAATTGCTTGTACCCTTCTCGCAATCGCAAACGGCGCTTACGCCGTAGTCCTTAAGGCCCAGGAATATCTGAACGCCAGCTCGGCTACCCCCGACCCCACACAGAGCCAGCTCCTCCTCGTCTACACCTTTGCGGGAGCGGCGCTGATATCGGCTATCAGTCTTGTAATCAGGAAAAAGGGCGAGACGCTCTCGGTGTTCCGCCAAACCAAGAAGTCTCTTATCTTCCTCATTTTGGCAGCAATAGTTGCCGCCATTGCACCGAACATCCTGGTCATTACGCTTGGCGCGGTTAACTCCACCCTGCTCTACACCTTCAACAATGCGGGTGTTATGCTCTTCTCCGCCCTTGCCTCCGCCTTCATCTTCCGCGAAAAGCTTTCCAAGCTCAACATCATAGGCTGCGCCATTATGACGGTAGCCCTCATACTGATGGGTGGCTCCTCTGTTATCGAAGGCTTCCTTGCGGGACTGCTTGCCTGAAACAGACAACAGTAGCACCTACATCAATAAGCGCCGAGCCACCCCAAGGTGTTCGGCGCTTTACTAATTCAAAAAAGAAAGGATTAATTATGAGTAATACCGCATTCTCCTGGATTTCCTACTACACCGAGCTTGCCGATAAGCTTATCCCATACAGGAATAATCGGCCTAAGTTGATAGACCAAATAACTCGGGCGTTTACCGATGCAAGCCTGGAAATGCCCAGCCTGGATAACGGTGCCCCAACCGACATTGACCCCTTTACCGTTTTTGGGCTGTTTAACAAAATGAAGCTTAAAGATGACAAGCGTCGGGCAATACTCGGTTCTATCGGCGTAAGGCTTGGCGTAACCGCACCTATGCCCGATGACTTTGACGGTGTTCCCGTTCTATTTCCTATGAGCGCCACCTTCTACCGCTTTGAGGGCGAAAGGGGTAGCGAGGATATCAATATTCTTTGGGATATATTCGCAAAGGCGCTGAACTATGCCGACCAAAAAACTGCGGCAAACGCAAGCGAATTCGCTCTCGCCTTTGATAAAGCATTTGTTCTTCCGCAGGTTAAATGGAAGCTGACGATGGGGCTTTATTGGGTGCGCCCATACGCATTCATCAACCTGGATAACAAGAACAAGAGCTTCCTTAAAAAAGCATTCGATTTGTACCTCTTCGAATATATAAATGGCAAGGAGTACCTGAATATAGTTGAATATATAATGGCCGCAATGTCACAGGGCGAAGAAGAATTCCACAACCTCCCCGAGCTTTCGCACACAGCCTGGCAGGAGGGGAAGGCGCAGGAGTCTGAGCCTGTCGCTGACGAGAATTCGGCTACGGAAGCAGAATACAGTGAGGAGGATAACGACGTGCATTATTGGCTTTACGCCCCCGGAGAAAACGCTTCAATGTGGGATAGCTTCTATGAAGAAGGAATTATGGCAATCGGCTGGTACGAAATAGGCGATTTGACACAGTATCCGTCAAGGAACGCTATGATAGACGCAATGAAGAAGCTTATTGACAATTCCTATCCGTATACAAACGCCTCGCTTACAACCTGGAACTTCCTGAAAAATATGAAGCCCGGCGATATTGTATTTGCGAAAAAGGGAATGTCTGCTATAATCGGCTGTGGAATTGTTGAATCGGACTACGAATATCAAGCCGACAGAGCAGACAAATACCACAATGTCAGAAGAGTGAGATGGACGCATAAGGGCAACTGGGAAACTCCCCAGAAGATAGCGCAAAAAACGCTAACCGATATCACAAGAAATACGAAGCTTGTAGAAATGCTAACAGGGCTTATCGGTGCCGTTGCGCCACAGGGCGAGGTTAATAATGAAACCGATGAGCCTGAAAATTCCTCCACCGATACCCCCAAAGCCTACACCCGTGAAGACTTTTTGCGAGATGTATATATTGATGGGGCTATGTATGATGAGCTTGTTGCCAAGCTTCTGCGCAAAAGAAATATAATTCTCCAAGGTCCTCCCGGCGTTGGAAAGACCTTTGCGGCAGACAGATTAGCCTACTCGATAATGGGATACAAGGACCCAAGCCGCATCAAGATGATTCAATTCCACCAAAGCTATAGCTATGAGGATTTCATAATGGGATACAGGCCCAACGAAAGCGGCTTTGAAATTGTGGAGGGGCCCTTCTACCGCTTCTGCAAGGAGGCGGAAAAGCACCCTAATGAGCCCTACTTCTTCATTATAGATGAAATAAACCGCGGAAATCTGAGCAAAATATTCGGAGAGCTGTTTATGCTCGTCGAGGGGGACAAGCGCCAAAATAAGCTTAGCCTTCTTTATCGCGACGAGGAGTTTGGCGTGCCGAAAAATCTCTACATAATCGGTATGATGAACACCGCCGACAGAAGCCTTGCAATGATAGACTTTGCCCTGAGGCGCCGCTTTGCCTTCTTCACCTTCCAGCCCGCGTTCTCCTCTGCCGGATTTGAAAAATATCTGGAGGAGAAAAATCTGGACGCTCTTGTCAGGGTAGTCGACATAATCGAGGAGCTGAACGGAATAATTGCCGCGGATGACACCCTCGGCAGAGGCTTTACCATAGGCCACAGCTACTTCTGCACCGACGGAGAGGTTGACATAGGCTGGCTTGCCTCGGTTATTAACTACGAAATCGCGCCCCTGCTTGAGGAATACTGGTTTGACGAGCCGGATAAATGCGATAGGTGGGTAAGAAGGCTGCGCGAGGCTCTGCAATGATTCTTATAAACAATATCTACCATATGCTTGCCTACGCCTTTCAGCTTCTGAAATCCGATGGGTACGCAAGCTGCGGTACGGAGGAATTTGAGAATACGGCTGACCTGCTCTCGGCAATACTTGCCCGGGGAATAACGGCGCAAATCAAGCGCGGGCTTGGCAAAAGCTATAATGATGCGCAGGAGCAGACAAGCACGCCGCGAGGAAAGATAGATATCTCCGCTTCGATATCATCGGGCGCAATCAGACATAGGCGGCTGGATTGTTGCTTTGACGAGCTTACCTGTGACACATATCTCAACCGTATAGTAAAGACAACAGCCCTCCTGCTCCTTCGATGCGACATTCCCCTTGAAAGAAAGAAGGAATTGCGCCATCTTATGCGCTATTTTGCAGATGTGGGAGTTCTGGAGCATCACAGAATAAACTGGAAGATCAGATATAATAAAAACAACCAATCCTACAGGATGCTTATAGCAATCTGTAACCTTGTAATCACCGGACTTCTTCAGACAACGAAGGACGGTGAGGTGAAAATGCTGAAATTTCTCGACGAGCAGAGAATGTGCCGACTGTACGAGAAATTCATCCTGGAATACTACCGCCGCGAGCATCCAAAGGTAAGCGCAGCATCCTCGCAGATCAGCTGGGCGCTCGATGACGAAATGGAGCTTTTACTGCCAACCATGCAGTCTGATATTATGCTGACCTACGATAACAGGCGCACCCTGATAATTGACGCTAAGTATTATAAGGAAATTCTCCAGCTTCACCGCGGTAAAAAAACAGTTCGCTCTTCCCACCTATACCAGATTTTCACCTATGTCAAGAACAAGGAACGGGAGCGCGAGGGTATTGAGGTATCAGGAATGCTCCTTTACGCCGGCACAGAGGAGGAGCCTATCAATTTGACCTACCGAATGAGCGAAAGCATAATTGGCGTGCGCTCGCTCGATCTCAACAGGCCCTTTGCCGAGATACGTAGGACTCTGGATGAAATTGTTGCCAATTTTATAAAGGAATAGAAGGCTGCATCAAGCCACGGTGTGTTATCCTTAACGAAAAATGCGCCCTCGCTTGATGCAGTTTTTTGTTTATGCGGCACCCGTGTAAGCTTTTTGTGTCAACCATTATTTACATTTGCAAGACTTGTGAAAAACATATACCAAAAGAAGGAAAGCCCTACTGCCCGATTTGTCAAAAAGCGTCAGCTCCCAACCTTTGGTATATTATCCGCCCTCTCCCCTCCCCTGCCACGCTGCCGCTCTTGACATATTTTCTTGCATATGGTATCCTTTATATATAAAGCATCAAAGGAGGAGCCACCGATGAACGACCCTATTATTCTTGTTCTTATCGCCGCGGCTTTGGCTATACTCATTTGTGTAATTATCGCAATTATACAGTATAAGAGGAACAAGATCGCCATCGTCGAGCAGATACGCGCCGAGGAGGACGCAAGGCTTGAAAGAGAGCCTGAATATACAGAGCTATATGTCACCGTTACAGCTCTTGCCTGCTCCGCCCACTCTGTGGGACACCAGGGACATAAGCTGCCAAAATCCGAAAGAGTCTTTTCTGTATGCTTTACCGATAGCGAGGGCAAGCAGCTGCAGCTCTCGGTTAGCGAGGAAATGTATTTCGCCTTTGAAGAGGGGCAGGAGGGCATACTCACCCTTGTTGACGGCGAGCTGTACTCCTTCGTTGCAAACGAGGAAAATGCGGAGTAGGAAAAACCTATTATAAAATAAAAATATATTATTATACTGTCCATTCTATCGGACACCTTATCCTTTATAATGTATTCAGAGGACGAAAAGGAGGTGTTCTGATGGAATTTTTAATCCTGATTGCCATCGCGCTTGTCTTTTTCCTGAAGACGGTTGCCTCGGCCTCGCTTGATGCGCGAGGGGGGCCACCCGGTTTTGGGGAAAACCGAGACGCGGATAATTGGTCCAGCCATATCGACGAGGACGGAAGAGAGCATTTCGTCGACGAGGAGGGCTACTGCGAGGACTGCGACGAATATCATAATTATGACTTAAATCTTGAAAGGATGGACAGAAATGAATAACAGAAAAGAATTAGCAGCTATGCTGTGCCAAGTAGCAGATCAGTGCGGACTTGTGGAGGCTATGGGGAACGCCTTTGGCAACGATGTCAAGGTTTCAATCCCCTTCAGCCATATGGCGGCGGAGCTTCCCATCTCCGAGATGGATTTTTCGGTCAGGGCAACCAACTGCTTGCATAGGGCAGGCAGAAAAACCGTGGGCGACATCGTGGACGTTATAAACAGCGACGAGCTTGGCGGCTACCGCAATATTGGCAGAAAGACTGTTAGCGAAATCAAGACCAAGCTATTGGTTTACGGCTACTACTGTCTTAACGCCAAGGAAAAGGAGCGCTTTTGGCTCGAGCTTATCGAGATGAACTGCATAGCATAAGGATAACACCCCGAAAGGAGATGTGAAATTATGAAGAAAAAAATCAGAGCGGTAATGCTGGGGCACGCGGTGGCGGATGCCCTCGGCGTACCTGTTGAATTCTGCTCAAGGGCGGAGCTGGATGCTAGCCCCTTAGAGAAAATGGAGGGCTATGGAACATACCCCGTCCCTGCAGGAAGCTGGTCGGATGACACCAGTATGTCCATAGCAGCGCTGGACTCCTTGGCAGGGGGCGAGGTTGACTTTGATGACATAATGCGCCGCTTTGGCGAGTGGTATTACAAAAGCGACTACACCCCGACAGGCAAGCTCTTTGACATCGGCGGCACTTGTAGCAGAGCCATAGACCGCTATTTCAGGGAAAACCTCCCCCCGACCGAATGCGGACCGAAGGAGGCAAGCTCCAACGGCAACGGCTCGCTGATGAGAATTCACCCCTTCTCGCTTTATGCCTATGCAAGGGGACTTGATGACGGCGAGACGGACAAGCTGATAGACTCCGCCTCCGCCCTCACCCACGGTCACGAAAGAAGCAGGCTCGCCTGCAGAATATATAACCTTATTCTTTTTGAGCTGCTGGATAAGCCAAGCAAGGCAAGCATAGAAGCCGCCCTTGCCGAGGCGAGGGAAAAATACAAGGCCAGCACAGAGATAGGCTACTACGAGAGGCTTCTCTCACCGGGCTTTGAAGCCACCCCCCGTGCCAAAATAAAAAGCTCCGGCTATGTGGTCGACACGCTGGAGGCGGCGGTGTGGTGCCTGCTTAATAGTGACACCTACCGCGAGTGCGCGCTTATGGCGGCAAATCTCGGCGAGGACACCGACACGGTGGCGGCGATAGCCGGCGGTCTTGCGGGCGCGCTCTACGGCATCGAGGCAATTCCGCGCGAATGGCTTGGAATGCTGAAAAGGCTTGACTATCTTGTCGATATGTGCGACAGAGCTATAGATAGCTGGTGCAAATAAACTATAGTTTAAGCAAAACGCAGACCCAAAACCGTTAATTGCTTAAACGCACAAGAACTAGCTCAAATATTTAACACGCCCCTGCTCAAACGAGCAAGGGCGTGTTATGTAAATAAAGAAAAACACAAACCGACTAGCACATTATAAATATTTCTTAAGCCATTGTGGAAGCAAAGGAGATTCTAAATCCCAGGATTCCTCTTCCTTGTCCTCTCGCTCCCATGTGTTTTCTCTTCCATCAAAGAGCTTGTACCGATGGCATCTGTATTTAACTACTCGACCACCTTCAAGCCAATACTCGTTCCAGTGGTAGCTTTTACCGTATCCTTCTTGCTCTTGCGTTTTGTAAATTAGCATACTTTAT
>JAFTRB010000213.1 GCA_017462445.1 Clostridia bacterium | reverse complement strand
ATTTGATAAAGAAAGAACTAATGAGGACTGAATAATTCGAGAGGTGGGCTCTCATAGAGCTGTCTAATTAAATACAAAAAACATCAATCGAGCCATTCGTGGAGCGGCTGAACCAATAAAAATGCAGCATGGACTAAGGTCTGTGTTGCTTTTTTGCGTTCGCTTTATAGCTTTCAGAGTTTTTTATTTTTAATATTGAAAAGGAAGAATGTTTATGCTATAATTAGGTAAATTACCGACAGGCAAGGCCTATCAGCTACTGCCCCTATCATCGGTATTTTAAGAAAAAAAGCAAAATTCTTTTGATAATTAAGGAGAACAGAAGTGGAATTTTTCAAGAGGTATATTTCCAACACTGTTGCCGGCAGCGGAAGTCAGTTTTTCTTCTACAATGAAAACGAGGGCGAGACAAGAAGCTGCACGCTTTACAGGGTTAATCGCGGCGGCGAGTATTCCTACTCTTTTTTGCTTTCAAACACTCTTGACAGCACCTTTTCGGACGGTTCCGAGAGCCATAAAAATCTTGTTATAGATGAATGGACAATAGAAAAAATGCTTGTGGGCGTGTGTCCCGTGTGCGATCAGAATTCCTTTGAATATCCTTCTAAGATGAAGCAGGTGCTGTTTGACGGACAAAGCAAAAAAAGGGTAAATCCCGCAGAGCTTTTCTGTACCGACCCCGTCAAATTAGATGCAGGCGAGGGCGAGTACATCTGTGTTGAAATTGTCTTTTCCGGCCGTATGATACCAAAGTACGAGGAGAGCATCGTTCCTTCCTTTGTCTATCATAACGGTGAATGGGTAGCATCAAAAAATCACCCCTTTGTTTCTATGGTGGGTATTGAGGCCGACGCAAAACAGAGGATAGCCTTTTTGGGCGACTCCATTACACAGGGCTGTGGAACACCGATAAACGCCTATGAGCATTGGTGCGCGGTTTACGCAGGTCTGTTGGGTAATGAATACGCCTATTGGAATCTCGGACTTGGTTACGGAAGAGCCGATGATGCGGCAAGTGACGGAATATGGCTTTACAAAGCAAAGCAGAATGATATTGTGTTTGTCTGCTACGGCGTAAACGATATAATTCAGGGCTACGATGTTGATTTGACGAAGAAAAATCTGCAAACGATAGTCGACAAGCTGCGCCTTGCAGGAGCGCGAGTATTTATACAGACCGTCCCGCCCTTTGACTATTCTTGTGACAAGCGCGGAAAATGGCAGGAGCTGAACGATTTTATCAAGAGCGAGCTGAAGGGCGCAGAATACATATTTGACTGTGTAAAATGCTTGTCCAAAAGCGAAAGCGAAACACATATGTCAAAATATGCCCCACATCCCAACAGCGAGGGTTGCAGGGTATGGGCAGAGGCGCTTTATGAGGCGACCAAGGATTTAATCGGTAAATAATATATCTATTCAGAAAGGATCAGCTATGAATATCAGAATAATTAAAGCATTAGAATGCGAGACTGTTGACTACGCAAAGGAGGAGCTTGTACGCTGCCTTAAGACTATGGACAATACCGTCGCCCTTGGCGAGGGGGGAGCGGAAATAACCCTTAAGCTGAACGATAGGGACCCCGAGAATGACAGCATTGACATCTCGGTCAAGGGAGGCTGCGGCTACATATCCGGTGCTAACGCGAGAGCCGTGCTGATTGCGGTGTACCGTTTTCTCTTTGAGCTGGGCTGTCGCTGGACGATCCCGGGTGTGAACGGAGAGCATATCCCGAAAAGGTCGCTGTCTGCCGAGGATATAAATGTAGAGGTGAGCGAGACTCCCTCCAGGAAGCACCGCGGTATCTGTATCGAGGGTGCTGTTTCAGAGGAGAATGTCAGGGATATGATAGAGTTTCTGCCAAGAGTCGGTATGAACTCCTATTTCTTCCAGTTCTTCCGCCCGACAACCTTCTTCGACCGCTGGTACAATCACCAGGGCAACCCCACACTTAAAGGCGAAAAGAAGAGCGCCGAGGAGATTGACGCAATTATGGACCGCCTTATCGGCGAGGTCAATAAGCGCGGACTTCTTAGGCACGCGGTTGGACACGGCTGGACCTGCGTTCCCTTTGGCGTTGAGGGTGAGGGCTGGGAAAAGCTTGACATCTCTACCCTGCCCAAGGAATATTTTGATATCATTGCCGAGGTGAAAGGCAAGAGGACGCCCTGGGGTGGAGTTCCGCTCAATACCAACCTTTGCTATTCAAGAGCCGATGTGCGCACGAAAATGGCAGACGCCGTTGTGAGCTATTGCAAGGCGAACCCCGATATCTCCGCCCTGCACATCTGGCTTGCGGACGGAAGTAACAACAACTGTGAGTGCGCCGAATGCGTAAAGAAGCGCCCCTCTGACTTCTATGTTATGCTCCTCAACGAGGTAGACGAAAAGCTGACACGCCTGGGGCTTGATACAAAGATCGTATTCCTTATCTATGTTGACCTTCTGTGGGCGCCCGAGGTGGAGAGGATAAAAAATCCCGACCGCTTCATCATTATGTTTGCTCCGATCACCCGTACCTATTCCTGTACGCTGAAGAAGGGCGCGGAGGAGATTGCGCCCTCGAGAAAGCCATTTGTCAGAAACAAGCTTGAATTCCCTAGCGATGTCAGCACAAATATAGCATATCTTGAGGACTGGAAGCAGGGCTTCCCCGGCACCGGCTTTATCTTCGATTACCACCTTATGTGGGACCACGCCTACGACCCCGGCTATATGGAGATCTCAAAAACGCTCTTCGATGATATGAAGGACCTCGACTACATCGGTCTTGACGGAATGATAAGCTGCCAGCTCTCGCGCACAGGCTTCCCCACCGGACTGCCCGTATACGGAATGGCAAAGGCTCTTTGGGACAAGAATTCCGACTTCGATGCGGTTGCAGACGAGTATTTTACGGCGGAGTACGGTGAAAAGGCGGGGGGCGTGCGTAATTATCTTGAAAAAATAACCGCACTCTTCGAGCCTGATTACTTGAGAAAGCCCTACCTCTCCGAGGAGCGCGCCGAGAGATTTGATACTATTCCAGAGCTGATAAACGGCTTCCTTAAGGAGAACCCCGAGATTGCTACCTCTTCAAGCTATGAGCCATACGCATCCTTGGCATACCACGGCGAGATTTGCGTTCTTCTATCTAAGCTGCTTGCGAAGATGGCAAGAGGCGAGGACACCGCCGAGGCAAGAGCCACCCTCAAGGACTGCATTTACAGAACCGAGATGGCCGTGCAGGACAGGCTGGATGTTTGGAACTATGTCATCAACCTGATTGACAACAGGCTGAAGGATATCAAGTAAATATAAGCGGTTTATTCTTTGGTTATAATAAAGGGCTATCCCGAAGCTGTGAAGTTCCGGGATAGCCCTTTGTCTATATATAAGTTGATTGACAACTGCCGCTTGGTGTGGTATAATTATCATATAGGAAAAGGAGGTACCGGAAATGTTTGATAAAGCGATGTTTGAAAAGGTATGCAATCTGAGCTGCACGATGCAGGAGCTCAGAGAGTTTAACAGAGGGCTTACCGAGCGAGAGTTTGATTTAGACCGGCCCTTTGACAGGTATTTTTCTATTGACACCGTTCTTCGGCTGATTAAGCTAAGACGGGCGAAGAGGCTTCCATGCAAATTCATTTCTGAGTGGGCTTATGCATATAACTGGATTATTATGGGTGGCTTTAAGACAGAAATTAATGACGAGACGGTGACGGATATCCCATTAAAAACCCTAATCATTTGGGAGATTTCGGATTATATTGATAGTCTCGCCTTCTACGATGCCGATTTTGACGAGGATTTGGAGGACTATGTAATAAATCTTCGCACCTTGGACTCCGTTTATCATAATGAGGATAAATGGAAGGCATACTACAGCTATTGCGGCGGAGAATATGATAACTGCGAGCCTGTGAATGATATTGCGCTTCTTTTGGTTTGCAAAAGCAAGCCTGTTTACTACACAATGTATAGCGATGGCTGCGACTTTAAGAGCTGCCGCCTCGTCGGTGACTTCGAGGAGGTTGATGACATCGACAGGATCATAGGCGAGCTTAAGGGCAGGCACTACCGTGAGCTTTGAAGCAGATAATTATCCTTGTTTATCAAAAGTGCAGGCCTTTTGCTCTGTCGGTCGAGAAAAGGATTTTTTGCGAGCAAATAATTAATACACAGATATAAACAGATATAAGGAGGGAATCAATATGAATAAAAGGCAATACATTCTCAGGATTGATAGCAAAAATCCCGAGGGGATTGACGAGAGGCTGGAGGCTATTCTGCTTGAGATCAGGTATATGAAGAGGCGGAAGGGCGACGACTTTGACTTCGGGATCGTTGCGCTGCTTGATGACTATATCATAGAACACAAAATTGGCGGAATATTGACGCAATTCCTGCTTGATATTATGCGCGAGGACAATCTCTTCCACTCTATTTATACGGGAGATGAGTTTGTCGAGGGTGTGAAGCAATTTATCACAAGCCTGCTTGATGCGATTGACAATCCGCCTTTTCCCTTTGACGAAAGCTATCACGAGATGGACGCCCTCATCCGTGTGAAGGATTACGGAATCTTTAGCTTTCACTTCAAGCTGCCGAAGGATGCACTAAGCGAGGACGATGTCAACCGCTTTATACACCTTGGCGCCGACTATATGCTTGGAAGCCTGGCTATCAGCGAAATTTTCAAGAGAGTTCTTGCACCGATGTATCTTGAGCTTGCCGAGAGAGATTTGCTGGAGATTGACAGCTTCAAGGATTTTGGAAATTATATGTACGGCTTGCATTGATTATGGGGCTGATTCATTTCGGTGTAACCGAAAGAAAAAAACGAAATAGACGTTATGTAACACCTATTTCGCTTTATATAGCCTGTATAGGGAGAAAATCTAAGGTTGAAAACCTGCGGTTTTCTCCTTTTTATTTGAGTTTTTT
>JAFTRB010000026.1 GCA_017462445.1 Clostridia bacterium | reverse complement strand
CTCGATGCCCTCGGCTTTTAACCTTTTTTGAGAGTAATAATGAGCCATTCTCCAATAGTACCGTCAAAGTGCTATGCTTTGACTCGTCGAAATCGCCCTACTCGCGATATCAAGCATATACCCGTTCCGCTTCCGAATCCGACCAGCTTTATCTGCTCGTTTGGCAAGATACCACAAGCGGTATGCGCCATTTTGCTCCGTATTCTACTCTAGGGACACTCGTAACTGGGTGTCCTTTTGTTATGGTGACTCGTACTAGGGATCGCACACGGCGGCGTAGCCGCTGGGTTCGTTACATTGCTCCGTCCTTTCCTGTGGAAAGCTTGTCAGACGGAGCAAATTCCCGTATTAAAAGCCGAGGGCTCGATGCCCTCGGCTTTTAACCTTTTCATAAGAAGCTATAACGAGACTATCAACAAGAGCACCGTCGAGGTGCTCTATTTTTTTGTTGCGATTCGTCGGAATTGACCCACTAGCATGTCTCTTTGGCTATAAAGCCTAGTTTTATTCTTATAAGATCTCATAACTCTAAAAGCTCTCGCATGAGAATTGATTTTTCAAACCCACTTGAATATCAACAAACCATTTTCTTCTAAAAAACAACTCTTTTCTCCAATAATCTTGAAAAAGGTCGATGCTTTGTTGATGATATGCTGCTCGTCAGGCATAACGGCGAGTTGGTCCCTATTTTCTCCTGTAACACGCTGAAGGAGGAGGACGCGTTAAAAACCGAGCTGGGAGTATTAAGCTAGTCCTATCTATATTGTATTCTTTTATTTACATTTAACAAAGACCGCCTACCCCTGAAAATCAACACGGGGTAGGCGGTTTGATGTTTTTATTTATTTTTCTCCATGAAATAAATCAGCAAAGCATCTTAATTGTATCAGTACAGATCCTCATATATTCCGCCGGGAATAAACTCCTTAATCAGGGAGTTCTCGGGGATAAGTCTTTCTTCGAGCGGAGCAATTCTTCTCACGGCGGAAAGCACGGTGCCTGCGTACTCGTTCTCCTTCGCCAAAGCGGGGGAAATCAGCCGCTCGGCGTACTTCTTCATTACGCCGACCTCAAAGGCGTGGAAGGTATCAAAGGCAATATCCGCATCCGCCTTGTACGGGTAGAGATATACATCCTCCGCCGCCAGGACTCCGCGCCACATTTCAAGGGTGCGCTCGGCATCCGCGCCGCGGTAGATACTGTCCCTTGTCATTCTTCTCAAGAAGCGGAGCTTGCGCCCGGAGAGAATACGAACGCCGTCTACATTAATATTAGTTGAAACGCTGACAAAAAGCTTAAGAACCTTATCGCTATCAAGGCAGGAATATATTTTTGGATTCATTGCGTGCAGCCCCTCGATAATTACACAGCCCTCGGGCATTGCGTGATGGGTGCGCATTTCGGTGCGACGAGCCTGCTTAAAATCATATTTAGGTAAACAGAATTCCCTACCGTCTGCGATATCAAGAAGCGTTCTGCTGATAAGCTCGAGGTGGAGCGACTCGGGACGTTCAAAGTCGCGCTCGCCCGTCTCTGTCTTGGGATAGTCCGGGTCGTCAAAATCACGGTAGAAATCGTCCAGCGAAACGACAAGGCACTCCTCGCCCCTATCCTCGATAGCGTCCTTGATAAGATTAGCCGATGTGGTCTTGCCGGAGCCGGACGGACCGGCAAGGAGAAGAATCCTTATTGATGAATGCGCGGTTATGTATTCGGCAATCCCGGCTATGCGCTCATGATACTCCCTCTCGGCATTTTCAACCACTCCGCGCGGATTGCTTATCAGCATTTCATTTAATACACTAAGCTCTAATTCTGCCATTTCTCCTCCAAAAACTTAACACGGGGTCGGTGTTATCCCATTTTCCCCACTCACTCTTAATAATATATGCAGAAAAACGTTCTTTGCCACTCAATAACCGCTTATCGGCAAATCCTCGTTATCCTCGCCCTTTGTCACCTTCAAAATCCTGACATAATAGCTCATAGCTTCACTGACCTGCACAAGTATTCTATCGCCCTCGCGATGCCCCATAAGCGCCTGCCCCAAGGGTGACTCCTTGCTGATAAAGCCCGCCGATGCATCCTGGCGCAAAGTGGTAACAAGCTGAATCTCCCGTTCCTTACCCATCTTCTCGTTATAGATAAGTATGTGGTCAAATAGCCCTATTCTGCCATCCTCTGTTCCAACATCGACAATATTGGCGGTACGGATCATAGCCTCAAGGTATCTGATCCTCGCCTCATTCCTTCTCTTTTCCCTCTTCGCCTCCTTGTACTCGGCGTTCTCGGAAAGATCTCCGAACTCACGGGTCCTGCTTACCTCAGCCATAAGCTTGGGCGCAAGCTCCACCCTGCGATAGCGGATTTCCTCCTCCATCTTTTTTATATCCACAAGGGTTAAATCATCGTACATATATATCTCCTTAAAAGCAAGGCTCACCTCCCGGGTGAGCCATCGATGTCTTAATTATAATATCACCATTCCGCAATACTCTACCCCGAAGATGAGGCAGTATATCACCGTCATAAGAATTCCGACAACTATTCCAAAGAACACCTGCAGAGGTGTGTGGCCGACCATCTCCTTAAGCTTCTCGGTACGGATCTCCTCATCCTCCTCGCTGGAGATGTGGTTAAGAACCTCGGCAATAAGCTTGATGGAAACCGCGTGCTTTCCCGCCTCGCGCCTGACGCCGCTGGCATCGTGGGTTACAACTATCATAAGGATAGCGGCAATGGCAAATATCGCGCTATCAAAGCCGTAGCACCAGCCGCACATACCCGCAAGGGCGGTTACTGTAGCCGAGTGACCGCTGGGCATTCCTCCATCGCCCCATAATCTCTCAAGAACGAATTTCTTCGACACTATAAGATTTATAAGCACCTTAAGCAGCTGAGAGACGAACCAGGAGAAGGAAGCCGCCCATAATATATGGTTGTGTATAAGCTCGTTCAGATAAATCATTAAATTCTCCATAGGTTTACATATTATGTCTATATTAGTATATCATTTTTCCTTTTGCTTTTCAAGCCTTTTTTTCTTAATCTTTATAAAATATTGTGGAAATGCGTACATTATTTTCTTGACAAGCCAAAAAAATAATTGTATAATCTAATAAAAACGATAGCATTGGAGAAAAAAATGTCTAACATTTGGCACGATATTTCACCGAAGAGAATAACTCCCGAGGACTTTATGTGCGTTGTGGAAATAACGAAGGGAAGCAAGAAAAAGTACGAATTGGATAAGGAAACCGGCTTTCTTCTGCTCGACAGAATTCTTTACACCTCAACCCACTACCCCGCCAACTACGGCTTTATACCAAGAACCTACGGAGACGACAAGGATCCCCTCGATGTCCTGCTTATCTGCGCCGAGCCCATCGAGCCAATGACCTTGGTCAGAGCCTACCCCATCGGAGTTATCTCAATGATCGACAACGGCAGGCACGACGAAAAAATCATCGCCATCCCCTTTGGAGATCCCAACTACAACCACTACACCGACATAGACCAGCTTCCCTCTCACCTGTTTGAGGAGATGCGCCACTTCTTCTCGGTATACAAGAACCTGGAGGGCAGGGAAACCGCAGTTAACGAGGTTCTCCCACGCGAGGACGCGGTAAAAATCATCGCCGACGCGATTGATAACTATGTGAATTATTTTTGTAAATGAAAAAACCGAAAAATAATTTTAGCCCTCCGCGCAAAAGCGCAGAGGGCTTTTATTATTAAGTAATCAAACTCACTTCTCCCCGAACATGGCGAGGAGGTCGATGCCCTTGGCTCGCATCATATCGCCGACTGTGCCGCTTGCGGCACCGCAGGAGTAGGCAAGGCTTGCGCTCTTGTTTTTCTTCTTTTTCTCCGGGAATGGGGGCAATGGCAGCTCTGCCAGCTCGCGCTCTGTAATCGATAGCAGGGACAACAAATCTCTGATGGTCATTATTGTCAGCCTTCTTCCCTTTCGCCTTGCCTTTATAATCGAGGCATAGCGAGGATGATCGTCCAGCCTTTTTGCAGCAAGCTCCTCCTCGGTGGCAATGTAGATATTAACCGTAAAGGTATTATTATCATAGCCTCCGCCAAGCTCATATATCTTGTCAATAAGGACTATTGCATCACGAATTCTGTCCTGCTCGATATCCGGCGAGAAGCAAACGATTTTGGAATACAGAGGGTGGCCGGGATTACCGTCTCGCTCTTCAAGACGGTCTATGTAGCTGCTGAATATTCGGCGTCTCCTCTTAACCGGTACAAGCTCAAGGTGCTTGTCTATCAGCTCATAGCTCTCCTCAAGGCTTCCGCCATAGTACCCTATCTTCCATTCTCTGCTATATCCGCGAGCGGTGAGGTTCTCTGCCTCCAGCTCCTTAACCGTCTTGCCCGAGCGCTCACATATCGCGCGAAGCAGGCGCATTGTCAAGAGGGCGTCCTCGTCGCTCCTGTGATGGTATTGAACAGGCTCAAGGCAAAGAGCCTCCTCCAAATGCTCGAGCGATACCTTGTCTGTGGTATTGACAAATTCGCGGAACAGGCGCTGTGTATCAAGGAACTCAAAGCAGATAGGCTCCAGGGAATAGCGAGTGGTGGCGGTGCGGAGGAACTCGGCATCATTTATCATTGCGTGCCCAAATACAAGCTGGTCCGGCGCCTCAACAAGCTCCTTTATCCTCTTGAAGAAGGCGGGAAAGGTGGGCGACGAGAGATACTGCTCCTCGGTGTAGAAGAGCTTAAGCTCCGTGCCGTTATGATTAGACAACAGAGGAAAGGGGCTTTCCGGATTTATGACCATTATGCTATGGTCTATTATATTAAAGCTCTCGTCGGTGATAACATATCCAAACTCGCAGATATGCGCGCCGTCAGAGCATTCGATGTCAAAAAACAAATAACGCATAGAACCGACAACATTCGCCCCCTTTCACAAGAATATATCTATTTTACAACAATAAACGCGCTTTGTCAACCAAAAAAATATTGCCTCGACAAATGTCGAGGCAATATAGGCTTATTTTTCCTTTTCCTCTCCGCCACAGCCGCAGGAGCAGGAGGAGCAATGACCTGAGCAGGAGGATGAATCGGGGCAACCGATGCATTTTTTTCCGCTCTTTTTAGCTTTAATAATATAGGCAACAGCGCCGCCTATTATCAGGGCAATCAAGCCAATTATTACAAAATCAATTGGGTTCATATTATACTTTAGCCCCTCCTCTCGCCTTGCGCTCCGCTTCTGCCTTAACCTCTCGTTGCTTTTTTACAATGAGGACGGTGAAGAGGGCGACGATCGCGCCAAAGATTACCCAACCGACGATGGGCGCCCAAGCGGTGACAAAGCCTGCACCGGTGAAGAGCGTGCCGAAGAAGTTTACAAGGAAGCCAACAGAGTAGCCTACGGCAAACTGAAGGCCGATGCCCGCCCAGAACCACTTCTTGTTGTTAATCTCGGAGTTCATAGCACCGATTGCCGCGAAGCAGGGGGGAGTGAAGAGATTGAACATCAGGAACGCCAAGGCGCAAGCAGCCGTCATAGGAGCGCCGCTACCTGTACCGAAGGCCATAGCGATCTCGGAAATCTCCGCGCCACCCTCGATGGCAAGCTCGTCAATATTGATAAGGTTTGTGATACCAAAGCACACTGCAAGAGTTCCTACAACATTCTCCTTTGCGATAAAACCGGTTATAGCTGCTGCTGCAAGCTGCCAGGAAACATAGCCGAAAACGGGAGCGAATATGTAAGCGAAGGGAGTCGCGATGGTCGCAAGAATGGAGGTATTCGCTGCGCCCTCGTCCACAATCTGGAACGCCCAGTTAAAGTTCTGCATTACATGGACAACAAAGTTACATACAAGGATAATTGTTCCCGCCTTTACTATGTAGGACCAGCCTCTCTGGCACATAGAAACGATAGCGCGCCAGAGCGAGGGAGCCTTGTACTCGGGAAGCTCGATGATAAAGAAGGACTTGCGCCTATTGTTACCTGTAAGAAGGTTTACAAGAAGGGCGCCAATGAGAATAATTACAATACCCATGAAGTACATAAGAGTACCGACCACGGGGGAGTCGCCAAAGAACACGCCTGCAAAGAGGGCTATAACGGGAAGCTTTGCTCCGCAGGGCATGAAGGGAGTGAGCATTGCGGTTGCCATTCGCTCTCTTTCGTTACGAATGGTTCGGCAAGCCATAACACCGGGGATAGCGCAGCCTGTGCCGATAACGAAGGGGATAACCGACTTACCGGAAAGGCCAACCTTCTTAAATATCGGATCAAGAACAACCGTAGCTCTTGCCATATAGCCGCAATCCTCAAGAAGCGCGATGAGGAAATACATTATCATAACGAGAGGGAGGAAGCCAACTATGGCGATAAATCCGCCTATAATACCGTCAACAAGGATAGACGCCCAAATGCTGTCCGAGCTAAGAGCGTTCGCAACAGCCTCCTGTCCCATCTCAAGCAGACCTACAAGCCAATCTGCAAGCCAAACTGCGGGGCCGGACTGGGAAATCCAGAACACGGCAAACATAATTACTGCAAAGATTGGAATACCGAACCATTTGTTTGTAAGTATCTCGTCTACCTTATCCTGGAAATTCTTTTGATTTGAGAGAGTCTTTCTCTTCTCAACCTTGGCAACGATGCCGTTTACAAAGTCAAATCTCTTTCTGTCAGCAGCCTCAACTGTGGCCTTGTCGCTAAGGTCTATATCCCCC
The DNA here is from genome assembly GCA_017462445.1 of Clostridia bacterium. Next base: position 3,550 of record JAFTRB010000026.1, on the reverse strand, counting down.
TGGGTGTAGGGTGCCTTCTGCTCCTGACCGACCACGGAAACCGCAGCCTTTACAACCTCTGCCATTCCCTTTGCCGCGGTGGCGGTGGTCTCTACCACAGGACAGCCAAGCAGGGTGGAAAGCTCCTTTGCATCAATTGCATTGCCCTTCTTGTTGTTGGAGTCGGACTTGTTAAGCGCAACAACCACAGGAATGCCGAGCTCAAGCAGCTGAGTTGTGAAGAAGAGGCTGCGGCTCAGGTTGGTGGCATCAACGATGTTGATAATTACATCAGGATGCTCCTCTCTTACATAGGACGAGGTTATGCTCTCCTCCGAGGTAAAGGGCGACATTGAGTATGCGCCGGGCAGATCGACCGCAATAAGATCCTCTACTCCGCCACAGTAACCGCTCTTGATCGGGTGCTCCATTTTATCAACGGTAACACCTGCCCAGTTGCCGACCTTTTCGCTTCTGCCGGTCAGGGCGTTGTACATCGTGGTCTTTCCGCTATTCGGATTTCCCGCCAATGCAATTCTCATTTTGGATTCCTCCATATATTTTTATTTTTTTAATCGAAGCTTAAGCAGTTAGCCTCTGCTAACTAAGGGGTAAAAAAATAATCCAAGGAGGGATTATTTTTCTTCAACGAGGATGGCATCGGCAAGCTGGAGGTCGATATTGTATCTACCGTCCTTAATGGCAACGGTGCATCCTCCCCTACGGAATGCGATAACCGTTATCGGCTCACCGCTATAACACCCAAGTGAAAACAGGAAGGAATCAAGCTCCTCGTCAAAGGTCTCTATCGACTTAATGATATACTCAACGCCCTCTTGCGCATTACGCAATGTCATAGCACACCTCACATTTTTCTTTTGAGTTAGCATCTGCTAACCGTATATATAATACTCTTCCGAAGCTAAAAAGTCAAGTGCTTTTTAATTATTTCTCCGCCATTTTGCAAAATTGGGTGATAATTCTTACGATTTATGGAATTATTTATGTACTTTTTGTATATTTTGCCAAAGGAGGCTTACAAAATAAAATATTCGCTTGATTTTTATACTTAAATATGGTATGCTATGTATAATAGTATATTATACTTTATAGTATCAACCTTTATTAATATCTTAAGGGAAAGGAGATAACAATGCAGCTTCAGGAATCCGGTGAAATGTATATCGAAACAATATATGTGCTGACAAGCGAGAAGGCAAATGTCAGGAGCATTGACGTCTCCGAGCATATGGGCTTTTCCAAGCCCAGCGTTAGCCGAGCGATAGGTCTGCTTAAGAGCGGTGGCTATGTCAATGTTGACAAGGACGGCTACCTATCCCTGACAGAGGCTGGGTTGGAGGTTGCAAAAAGAATGTACTCGCGCCACAAGCTGCTGTCGGATCTGCTTATCAGCCTGGGAGTTCCCGAGGAGATCGCCACTACGGACGCCTGCAAAATGGAGCATCACCTGTCCGACGAGTCCTTCGCCGCTATCAAGAAATTTGTTGATGAGAGAAGAATATAAAGAAAAATACAAAAAGGTTGCTATTACCGAATGGTTTTAGCAACCTTTTTAAGTTTTTGTAATTCAGTTTTCTTAAAGATTATCTACGATTGAATTCTCTTATGTTGTTATAATCAAGAAACTCATCAAAGGAGGTAATCATTTCTCGCATAAAAATTGAAGACTGACTATCATACAATGAATCTGTCATTGCACTCGTCAGTTTAAGAACACTAATGTTAGAGCTAAGAACTCTTTCGTTGTTGATAGAGACATATATCCTATATATAGCTTCAAAATTGTAAAAGGATTTGCTTTGGTCATAAAAGACCGCATATCCTAAGAGGCTGTTTCCACTTCTCCACTCCTCCTCGGTGAATACAAGCTCGACCTTCATAACAACCTGATTAGACGATTTGGAACGAACACCTGTTTGTGCGTGAAGACAATAATAGCATTCCCCATTATCCTCCGCGTAGCCCAACCAAACATTTTTATTTGCATCAATGACGGTTGTTTTATAAGTTGAAGGTCGGCTATATAGTGCCTCTTCTGTTTCATAGATGGTCGTGCTTGAAGAAGCGATATAAGATGAGGTTCTGCTTTTTGTAATAAAGATAGAGTGCCCACTAAAATAAAACACCAAAATAGCGACCAATCCTAGCCCTATTAAAAGAATCGCTAACCTATTATTAGTTTTATCCTTCAAATTTAGTTCTTTCATATCACCAACCCGATTTATCGCAATTTTCATTTCTACCGACAGAAATCACAATCCCGTTAGGATCAAAAACAACTTCCATACGGCGAACTGCCGTGCCGCCTCTAAACCAGCCCTTCCATTCGCTTTTCTCATATACATATTCAAAGCTCCCATTCAAATGTTGCTTTTGAAAGCTTGGAGGTCCCATTATTCCAACTACATCTTTAACGGTCATTCCTTGTTGAATACGCCTCGATGAGTCTCTGAATTTATTACCTGACTGTACGGTTTCTACACACCAAACTATCAACACCACTAAAATTACTATATAAATAAAACCCATACAACCCCTCGCTTCTTAAGATATCGCTATGCCAATGAAACGCTTAAATATAGTTTGACTATTATTTGCCGGAGTTCAGTCGATGCCTGTTGCACTTATTATTTTCGTGTCTATCAATCTCTTCTCCAATTTTTGCCCCACCTAAAGCACCGGCGATTCCGCCAAGAATAGCCCCGGGAATAGTACCGGCTATAGCGCCGAGTCTGCCAAAAGCTATTCCCACATGAGAGCCCATCTTTGCTCCGGCAACAGCGCCAAGAATCAATCCACTGAGTAAACCTTTACCTAAGTTGTTCATTTTCCTCTCCAATTTTTTATATTGTTACAAATTGTAACATTATCATTGTAACATTTTGTTACAATAAAGTCACGGGATTTCACAAAATTTTGGAGAGAAATATGAAAAATTCTTTGGGACTTGTTGGTCTAAAATTAATTAGACGACATAAAAAATACAGTCAATTGAAGGTGGCGTTAGATTTAAATCTGAGTAGAGAAGCTCTTTCGCATTATGAAAATGGAAAGAGAAGCCCTGATATAGAAATGCTTAGAAAAATGTCAAAATATTTTGGTGTCTCTATTGATTTTTTAATAAACGGGCACGAGTATGGTGAGACTTCCGACACATTTAACTAAGTAGGCTCTAACTTGATATTGCACCTATTTCTATGATATAACCAAAAGGAGCAGACCGCAGTCTGCTCCTTTTTATGGAAATAATTGTTTGCTTTGCGCCCTCCTTTGGAGGGGGCGTGTTAAATTTAGGGAGTGGTGGAGTCGGGCTCGGTGGGGATAAGAATGCTTGCAGAGTCGCCCGCCATAACCGAGGGAAGCTTGCCGTCCCACTTATCGAGGTACTCGATATACTTGAGGTTCTCGGTGATAAGCTTAACCTCCTCTGCGCTCTTGCCTGTGAAGTCGATCTCGTATTCTACAGCCGTAACCACGCCGCTTTCATCGGTAATCTCGGTCTCGGTGATATTAAAGCCAAGCGCCCTTGCCACCTCGATGGACTTAATCT
>JAFTRB010000212.1 GCA_017462445.1 Clostridia bacterium | reverse complement strand
ATTTATTTCATACTCGCCAAGCGAGCCGAGCCCGGAGCAGCCGAAGAAGGCAAACTCGCCGATATATTTACAGCTACCGGGAATTGTAAGTCCCAGCAGGCTGGTCTGGTAGAACGCGCTTCTGCCTATATGCTCAAGTCCGTCGGGGAGAGTGAGATGGTAATCCATCGGTCCGTTCTCTACGCCAAAGAGAGCATTTGAGCATCCGTAAAAGGCGTAGTCATCAATTCTTTTAAGGCTTTCGGGGAATTCCTCAATGCGAAGATTCATGCAAAGAAGGAATGCTCCGCGGCATATTCTTTCAACCGTTGAAGGCAGAACGAGCTCGCCCATAAACATGCACTGATTGAAGCTATACTCGGCAATTCCGACAACGCCGTCCCTGATTCTTATCTGGTCACCCATAAAGAAGTTACCGGTGGTACCAACTACCCAGTTGCCAACATACAATATTCCGCCAATCGCCGAAATGTTGGTATTGTTGAACGCCTGAGTACCAATCAGCTCGACCGTCTTGGGAAGGGTGACGGTGGTGAGTCTTTCGCAGCCGTTGAAGGCAAAATCACCTATGTATTCAATTTTTGTATTAGCGAGATAAGGAAGCTGTGTCAGCTTCTTACACATTGTGAAGGCGTAATCTCCGATGTAAACGGCATTCTCACCGAGAAGCACACTACCCAAAGACGCGCAATCGTAAAATGCGAAGTCGCCTATATACTTTATATCATTCAGAGTAACACCAACGAAGCCGTTACAGCCCCTGAAGGCGTTAGCCGCGATACCTACCACGCCATCCTTGACTATAAGATCCTTGCCCTTCTGAATCTCTGCGTTCTTGCAAGCAATTATCCAGTTGCCAAGATAAACGATATCCTCGGGATAATCATTGTAGTAGGGGGTGTCCATCAGGACATTTATGCCCACCGACTCAAGATTATCACCAACATTTATCTCTTCAAGAGCCTCGCAGAAAGCGAATGCCCTGTCACCCAGAGTTGTAAGAACCTCGGGAAGAGTTACGGTGGATATTTTTATGCAGCTCTCAAAGGCGCTATCGCCAATATATGTCACGCCGTCGGGTATATCGATCTCGTCCACGAGCTGGCAGTAGTAGAATGCGTAGTCACCTATATATTCTACATTTTTACCGATATATAGCTCGGTAGCCTCCTTACAGCCGGAGAAGGCATATTCACCGATACTTGTTACCTTATCGGGAATATTTATCTTGGTAAGCTTTGAGCAGTCGGAAAACGCATAGGGACCAACTACTGTGGTATCGGGGCTGAGAGTAACCTCCTTCAGCTCACGGCAATAGGAGAATGCATACTCCTCAATAACCGTTACGCCGCTCGGGAGCGATACCTTGTTAAGCTTACGGCAGCTCTGGAAGGCTCTCTGCGCGATCTTAACTATATTTTCGGGAATTACCACATTTTCAAGCGCGTTACAGTTATAGAACGCCTTTTCGGGTATTTCCGTTACCTTGCTGTTAAAGGTGAAGGATGTTATCTTACCGTTGTTGGCAAGAGCCCCCGAGGCAATGGCGGTTACATCCTTGCCACGGAAGGTTTCCTCCATCACAACATCCCCCGACGCGCTACCTATACCGACAAGCCTGTATTCGGTGTTGTTGTTTATGAGCTCGTATTTAAGTCCTGTTTCAGACTCATCCTTTTCATATTTGTAAACTGCATAACCGGAATCCTTCATGCTCTTGCCATCGCCGAGAGCCTTTACCTGTATATCGTAAACGCCCTGCTCGGTGATTGAGACGGTAAAGGAATTTGTTTTTGTGCTTTTTTCCTTTTCGCCGACAATGACAGAATATCCGATTGCGCCTTCTACCTTCTCCCAGCTGAGCGTCTGTGTCTCCTCATTAAAGGAGAACCCGGACGGAGCCTCAAGGGTTCCGCCACAGGATGTAAGGGCCAGCATAGCGAAAGCAAGCACGCATACGGTCAGCAGTACACGAAGCTTTTTCATTATGTCCTCCTTGGACCAAGATACGGTTTATTTTTTCGCTCTTGCCGCACGATCTCTTATGATTTCGTGAGGCCACTTGAACTTGAACTTGCGAACCGCAATATCAAGCAAGAATGCAACCAGAGCAATAATTATAAATACGATGCGGGGATTTATTACTATATGAATGGATTTGACAACATTCTCGAATACCTCATAGGGGTCTGTGAGAACGAAGCCCTCACCATCCTTTGCAAGCTCGGCAAGGAACTCAGCCTTTTCCTCGCTATCAAAGAACATATCGTATTCCTTTGAATAAGAGAAGGCCTTGTAAACCGTATTGGTAGAGATAAGTCTGCCGTCAGCAGTCTTCTTGTTAACGGTTATCTCATACACGCCGGGACTAGTAATAACGAAGCTTATTCTACCGAAGCCATCCTCGGCAGAGGGATAAAGAGTCATCGGCTCTGCAGATGCAAAGGTCGGGTTAATAACAACCTCAACAAGCTCCTCCTCCGCGTTAACGGTGGTGTAAATATTTAAGCGGTTGGTGTAGTTTTCTTCCTTCAGGGAAAGGTCGATATCGGTTGTACGGATATTCGATGTCGGGAAGACGGCTGCCACCATATTATTGACGAGAGTCTTTCCGACCTCGTCGGAGAGGAAGGTAGACGACCAAGTACCGTTAAGGTCGCACATAAAGCTTCCAACAGTACCCTTTCCAAACTTCCACTGCGCGTAAATAGGAACATACTCACCCATAAGTATAGCCTCAGCGCCATCCTTGAGCTTTGTTCCGTAGAAACCGTCAAGCGTAGGGATATCCGCATCGCTTATTCCGTTGACAACGGAGTTGTGAGTCTTGATTGTGGGCTTAAAGGTCTCGTAGTTTACGTCCTTTATTTCGGGAACCTGGAGGTCCTCACGCATTGCCTGAGGAGCCTGGCTGACTTCCTTTACATCGTGATAGTTCTCCTTGGACATTCCCGCATAGGTCTCGAGAATGTACTCCATATGAGAATCAGCGCCCTCGGTCTCGATACCTATAATAGACATAGTAATACCGCGCTCAGCATTACGCTTCATAGCAGCGCCGTACTCCTCCTCCTTATCGCCGGGCTGTCCGTCGGTAACGAGAATAATATGTCTCTTCTCAACCTCGGTAAGAGCGGTAAGCGCATTTCCGGCTCTGTCAAGAGCGCTGGTGAAAATGGTCTCACCTCCGCCTCTGGGAAGATCGTCTATGGCGGAAAGTATCTTATCTCTCTGCGTACGGGGTGTAAGCTCGAGATCCTCGGAATAATCCTTGGCGAAGGTCATAATACCTATCCAGTCACGCTCGGTGAGAGCATCAAGACAGGAAATTGCGCCCTGCTGAGCAGCGAAGAGCCTACTCTTTTCAAAGGGCTCGCTTCCGCCCTGCTCGGGGGGCATATACATCGATCCCGATGTATCTATTACGATAACTACGGCTACCGGAGGAGTATAGTTAATAACCTCAACCGGCAAAAGCTCCTGGTAAAGTGAGCCATACATATCCTCGCGCGTCCAGGCATTGGCGGCAAAGATATCATCGTTGGGATTTGCGTCCTCCTGATTTCCGCAGACCGTGAACAGACCGCCGCCCGCATCCTTGACATAGGAATAAAGAAGCGCGTCAAAGCCCTCGGGGAGGTCACTGTTTGCAATATTGACAAGAATAACCTCATCATATGCGCGAAGCTCGTCTACGCTGGTAGGCATTTGCTCTTCATCATAGCAGTTGACAACAGTTACCTTCTTGTCGGTAAGAGTCTCTTTAAGCTTATCGGACTCGCTTGCTATGCTTTCGATAATGAGTATCTTATCAAACACCTCGATGTTTACATAGGTGTTGTAGCTGTTATTCTCCGTGAGTGTGTCACCGGTGCTTTCTATTTCAAAGGCAAGCTTATGAAGTCCGGGAAGAGTGAATATTACATCAAGCTCAATCTCCTGGACACCTCTTGCAAGCCTTATCTCCCTGGGCTCGCCAATGGCGGTTGCATTATCGTAAGCGGTAATCTTCGCCACGCCATCGTAGGAGCTTTGTATACCAAGCTTAACCTTGAATACCTCGCCGTGGCGAAGGGTATGCTCGGGCAGGGTGGAGGAAATAATCTGAACCTCATCGCCGTGCTCGTCGGGGAAATGAACGGTATCAACCTTTATTCCCGTGGCGGCGATTGCCTTGATTACTCCAAGAGCCTCCGAATCCGTCTCAACACCGTCGGAGAGAAGGACGATTCGTCCTGACTCGGGCTTGGTAAACAGAGTGCTTGCATAGGTAAGAGCAGAGGCAATATCCGTTGCCGTATCGTCGGGAGCCTCGGCGGAGATATACTGACGAAGAACCTCGTTGGTGTCCGCGCTGATGGGCGCCGCAAGCACCTGGTTGTATCCAAAGGTAACAACGCCAATCTTGAAATCGGAATAGGCATCGTTTACAACGCTGCGTACAAAATCGTCCTTCTGAAGGTCTGACGCTTCGTTGGAATTGGATTTGTCAACAAGAAGCACGACCTCGTTCTCCTTGTTATGAACATCGTACTGGAAATCGATGCCGGAAAGAACCGTAATGCTCAGTATAAGCGCAGTAAGATGCAAAACTATCGAAACAATACGGTTTCTGTTACGCCTGTACTTCTTATTGCTAAGAAAATACGGGATAAGAGTAAGCGCAATAGCGGGTATTATAAGAAGGAGGAACCAAGGTCTGTCAAAATTTATTGTAAAATTAAACATTTCCCTTCCCCCTTTCAGTTACTGTCACGCGACTTAAGCCACCACTCAACGAACATGAGTATGCAAAGCGCGAGCGCAAAATAGAATACGTAATCAATATTTGTGTTTTCAAGCACGGGAGGATAGTAGGGATTTGTCAATGAATCCAGCTCTCGTACTATATTGCTCTCATCATCAGGAATGGTTACGAAGAAGTTCTCGACCACCTGCTGACCCGAAATCGGAGTCTGTGTTACCGTGTAAACACCGGGTACATCCGCGGCAATGGATGCCGGGAACTCGGTGAAGGCGGCGCTTATATCCGCGGGACCGACTACCGAAAGCTCGGGGCTTCTGGAATTGAGTGTTACCGTATCATAGAGGTCTACAACGGGCGACTCGAAGGTAGAGGGCAAATAATAATTCAGGATATTGTTCATCAGTATGGGGAACTCGGGAGTCAGAGCAATATTGGAATAATGCAAGCTGAACGAGAACAGCACGACCTTGGAATCGGGCTGGTTCTTAACGATAGCAATAGGATTGCCGTCAACACACAGAATAGGAGTATAGCCGCTGTCATAGGCGTTGATCTTCCTATATCTTGTGATGGTGATGTTAGGCACATCAATGCCATTCATTACCTCGTGAGACTCCTCGCTGGGCTCAAGAGGCTTCTCACCCGTATAACCGAGAGAGTTTCCAAGAACAAAATCTGTACCCTGAGGCACCTTGTCCGGATTTATAAGTATAACAAGACCGTCGGTAGGCAAGGACTTGGGCATATGATGCTCGAACACATAAATATCATATCCGCTCAGCTCGGGCTCCTTACCGAGTCCCATCTTTATCATTTCCTCGGAATCGTGGATTTCGTCGATTTCTATATCCCACTTATCCTTGAACTTATTACGCAGGCCCATAAGAGCGCCGCTGACAAAGTTGTTGATTTTTGTACTGTAATACTGCACCTTCAAGGGCTGGGGAGTTCCTCCGTAAAGGTAGAAGGTATTATCCTTATCAAGAGAATCGTCCTCATCTATATAGCAGTATACATGATCGTAGGCATAAACCTTAAGGTCGGAAATATGGTCATTCTCGTTCCAACCAAAGCGCAGAGTTCCTCGCTCGTTGATATCAAACTGCGCATCGTAGTAAAGCTTGAGAGTTCCGCCATTAACCGCCTGAGAAGCATCATCGGGACCGTATGTACCGTAGGCGCCGTGTATTTCCATATATACTCTGACGCTGTTTACCCTGCCGTAGGTTGCGGTATCGACCTCAAAGCGGTAATAGTTGTCATCAAGAACCGCGCGGACATCAAGAATCGAGGCATTCCATTCGGCGGCATCGGAAACATCCTCAACCTCAACCTTACCTTCATCTATGTATTTGGTGCCTGTGTAAAGGACAACCTTCGCCTTGGCATTTTCCTCAAGCACATCCTCGGCGATTGCCATCGCGCCGTCAATATCTCCGGCTCCCCATGTACACTTTATGCCGCCGGGCGAAACAAGCTCGGAGAAGCCGAGGCTTACCGCCTCGGACTGAGATGCGTCCGCTCTCTGGCATACAAGAGATGCCTCGCGACCTGCGAGAATTACCGTAACCATGCTTCCATCTGCCATTACCTCATTTGCTGCCTGCTCTGCCTTGGCGACAGCGCGCTCAAATCGAGTCTCGCCATCTATCTCGGAGAACATTGATGCAGACGCATCAATAATGAGAACCTTCTCCTTGGCTGCATTCTTATCCTCGCCATCGATATAGGGCTGGGCAAGAATGAAGGTACAGGCGGTTAT
>JAFTRB010000211.1 GCA_017462445.1 Clostridia bacterium | reverse complement strand
TTTTCTTTTTGGAACAACGTGAGAGGATTTTAGCCCTGCGCCGTAAGGCGCGAGGGTTCGCATACCCCAACCGAAGTTCGACAAGCTGGCTTGTCAGGCGAAGGTTGTGGGTATCTTCACCAAAGGTGAATATCCCGTATAAATGACTACACTCCGTTGAAGTGTAGGCTTCTTTGGCGTGCCAAGAAGAACATAACTCGAACAGGGTTATGTTCCTTTTTTATGCATAGTAGAAGGCGAGCCGTAAAGACTCGCCTTCTACTAATATAGAGAATTGTTGATAAATAGTAAAAATCACATTATGTCACTAAAAATTCTTCTAATATCGTTTCTAATTGTAGACCAATGATCTGATAAAATAGCGTAGTAATTTCGATCTTTCTTTAAGTAATTTGTTGCGGTTAATGTAGTATCATATCTAGATGCCATAGAAAAACTAGTTATACCAGCATTAATGATTACATCAAACAACTGATCAAGTATCGAGTCATATTTATCCTTTTGGTTAAATATTTCAATAGGAATAAAATGTACAACTCCACCGATATTAGAAAACAGATCGAACAATCTAGAATCTGTTACATTATCGTTTTGTGCAAAAGCAAAAACAGTATTTAAATCAGTATCAGCTATATTCCCCTGATAATATCTAGACGCAAACGCAACAAATGCGATACAAATCGTTCTAGCATTATGTGCAAACGAAATCCTCTCATTTGCACCTGGCATAGCGGCATTGTCCCTATCAAACTTCTTTTGATAATTTTTTCTAAAGTAATAGTCTATGTAAAGAAGTTCTTTTGAAAGTCTTGCAATTTGAACTTGATTCCCATTAAAAATCTTATCGTAATATTGAGATACATACAATGTGGATGGTTTTGAACGACTTATACACGGAAGTTGGAAAATCGCTGCCAAACACAATTTGCCAATATCCAAAAGTGAAGAATTCAAACAGTCTTCTCGATAAGCACGCGGTACAACTTCGCCTCGTTTGGTCTGATAGAAGATACCAACCTCTCTCATAGCCTGTGCAAATCTCACTTGTTCTGGAGAATTTGCTTTGAGATCAACGGGTTTTATTGGTTTTTGTGTGTTGGTAGCTTTAGCGATTGAAAGGCTAAACGCATTTTTTTCGTCTTCTGTTTCGCCCTCTGTTTTTATTATTTTACAAGGCAAATAAAGGTCATTGTTTTCATCTATGTTGCGGCTTTTGTGTAACATATATGTAGTTTGTCCGCCGTTAATTATAGAGAAATTGCGAAGTTTAACTTCTCGTCCATCGATCTCAAAGTCTTCGCAAACTATTGTTATACCGTTGTTCTTCAACCAAAATGACTCAGGATTTGTACGGATTGTTTCCTCGATTCCCGCATCTATATCTCGTCCTGCAATATGATAACGAAGGTTTCGGGCTAAAAGTTGAATGTTATATTGTGCATACAAGGACTTTATTGAAAAAGCAGACACATTAACGATTGCAGCTGTATCACCATACAACAAATAGTTGTTTGAACTATCAATTTTCACTTTTCCTTGTTCTACAGTAGCACGACGAGATTCAGATTCTTTGATCTCATCTTCAATATCTTTTCCAAAGAAGAGTGATATTTCGAATTGAGATGAATCGGTAAACAGTTCTCTAAACTTTTTCTCTATTCTCAAACGACTAATACCAGATTGTGGTGCACTTGTGTAAAATACAAAATGTATTTTCGATTCTTCGCCTAATTCTGAATTTAATGAAAGGAAGCGACGTTGAACCTTAGCATTAACTTGTTCATAATGACCTTGTATCATATCTTTATAGAACGATGCCATTTTAGTCATTGCATTAATTACATCATCAAAAGAAATTGATGTATAGTATTTTGATTGTCCTATAACCAAATCCGAACCCTCGGAACTTGGATCGGTTAATAAGACATCTACTCCTCCGTCATATTGACCGTCTACGATTATTTCTTCAAAATCGTTCCCGCTTAACAATAATGCAGGATTTTTATATAAATGCGATCTTACACACAGAGCAGAAAAAACATAATCATCTGACTCTGTACGCAAAATCGGATATGTTGTTTTCATAGAATCAATTTTATTTTTTATAAATGCGTAGTTGCTATTTATCGGCATATAAGACCTCCATAAGCATAATTTATTAACAATTATATCATCTTTTGTCGAAAATTTCAAGATCCATTACAATCATAAATAAAAAATAAGTCCACAATTATAAGCGATCGCAGGGCGTGTGCTTGTCTTGGTACAAAGGGCGTCGCTTGCTAGCCCCCAAAGCTCGCTTCGCTCGTTTCGGGGAGCCCCGCCTGCTCCGCCAGACAAGCACACGCCCTCGCGCAAAAATGTGGAAACTAAAAAATCCACCCAAGCCGAGAGAAACGGATTTTACCCCTGCGCCGTAAGGCGCGCGAGTACGAATAACCCAACCGAAGTTTGTCAAGTTATTTCAAGCAATCACAGTTGAATACGGGCTTTGCTTCCCTTCTCCCTGTCCTTGGTTACAACGATCTGACGGTCTATGCGCTCCTTAAGCTCTGCAACATGCGAGACAATTCCAACAAGACGTGTTCCGTCTGCAAGACCGGTTAAAGCTCTTATTGCTGCATCTAAGGAATTTGGGTCAAGCGAGCCAAAGCCCTCGTCAACAAACATTGTATCAAGCTCAATTCCTCCCGCGTCGCTCTGTATCAGGTCGGAAAGGCCGAGCGCCAGCGAAAGCGATGCCTTGAAGGACTCTCCGCCGGACAAGCTCTTTACACTTCTCTCGCTACCGGTATAGTAATCCTTAACATTCAGCTCCAGGCCACTCTGCCCCTGTTTATCTATCTCGCGGCTTCGAACAAGCTGGTACTGCCCTGCCGTCATCTGCCAAAATCTTACATTTGCCTTATCTATGACCCTATCGAAGTAATGTGTAAGGATATAAATTTCAAGCTTGATTTTTCCCTCACCCATCGACTTACCGCTGAATGTATCATCAAGACCAACAATAAGCCTATACTCCCTCTCAGCCTCAATAAAGCACCCGTTCTTCTCTATGATATCAGCAAGAGCCCTTTTATTCGTAGTAATTCGGGTTGTTACATCCTCTTTTATGGCTGTTTTGTCCTTTATTGTTTGCTCAAGAAGCGCCTTTTTCGCCTCCGCTTCTTCTTTATCTGTTTTTGCCGTCTTTTCCAGCTCCAGCAGCTTGCTTTCAAGAAGAGCCTTTGCCGATTGATGATCTGCCTTAGCCTTACTCATAGCTTCACTGATATCGAGAAGCTTCTTGTCTATCTCTTTTTTTCTTTTCTCCAAGGATTCGATAGCAAGCTCCGCCTCCGACTTAGTGGCATATTTGAGCTTTGACAAGGTTCTCGCTCTTTCATCGTTTTTCGCCGCTGCTTCCCTTTCCATAGTCTCGATAAGCTTTACATAACCGGTTATAGTCTCATCCAGTCCGGCCCGTTCCTCACGGTTACTAGCAAGAGTAGCATCAAGCTCGCTAAGTTTTTCCTTAGCAGCGTTTATCTCTTCCATTCTTTTATCAAGCTCATTCTTTTTTTCTTCAAGCTCCAGCTTAACAGTGTCAATAAAAGAAATATCTAATGCTACGACATCTGCAAACAAGAGCAATCTGCCTGCCTCAATCTCCCTCTCCTCCACTTCAATACGGGTGCGAAGCGCTTTACAATCTGCACTAAGAGTCTCCCTATTCTTTTGCGCTTTATCGCTTTCCTTCTTTTTCTTCTTTATTTCCGCCTCGGTGGGAGCATCCGCTGCCGGCTCAGCCGGGCTAGGGTGATGGGTAGAGCCACAAACCGGGCATTTCTCCCCTTCGACCAAGCCTCCTGCCAGAATTCCCGCCTGCTCATCCAGGAATCTTGCCTGCATCTCGTTGTATGTGGCTAGCAGCTCCTCCGCTTCAAGCCTTGATTCTTCATACTGCGCCTTCTTTATTTCCAGACTAGCAATTAAATCATCCCTATTAACCAATCTGCTCCTAAGCGCCAAAAGGGAGGTTATCCGCGAGTCTACCTGCGAAAGCTCTCTGGTAGTCTCTTCGAGTCTCGCAATCTTTTCTCGGAGCAATCCTTGACTCTCTGTATCCTGCGCGATGCTTCTATCAAGAACGAGCATCCTTTCTTCTGCGTCCCTTTTTTTGTTCTCATAATTGCTGATGCTCGTAGCAAGATCGTCGCATTTTCCGCTTAATACATCAAGCTCGGTATACTCCGGAATAGCCAGACGGAGCTGCTCCGCGGTAGCAATTGCCTCTTCTCTCTCCTTTTGAAGCGCAGAGGACTCCTTCTCTTGTTCAAGAGCCTCCTCCTCTTTCTTTACAGCATTCTCCAAATTAGTCTCGGCATCTTTTACATCAAGCTCGAGCTGCGCTCTTTTAGCCGCGCTATCCAGCACGAGAGCGATAGCGGTCAGCTCCTCCTCGGCTTTGGCGATTTCATCTGTTAGTCGAGCCTTCAATTTCTCATCCTCGGAGATTGTATGCGTTAGGATTTCGCAAAGCTCATCTATTCTTCCTAAAGAAACGATCGCCTCCTTGGATAATTCATCGATATACAGCTCTCGCCCCTCGTATCCCTCGGGAATATCCGCGCCGCTAAGATGAAGCTTGATTTCCTCGGCTATCCTCAGCCTTTTGACACCAAGCGCCCTCGCCATATCCCTTACCCGCGTGGTAAGCGTCTCATATGCCCCGGTGTGGAATATACTTCTGAATATATCCTGTCTCTCGGTGGTTCCTGCGTTTAACAGACGAAGAAAGTCCCCTTGGGCAATCATAGCTATCTGCATAAACTGCGCTCTGTTCACACCAAGCAGCTCAATAATCTTCTTGGTTACATCCGTGGTCTTAGTCACTACCGAGCCGTCCGGAAGAGTCAGCTCCGCCGCCGCATTGGTCTTGGTCATTCCACCGCCTCTTTTGCTGGGGCGCTCATAGGTCGGATTTCTTTTTATTATATAAATCCGCCCCTTGTGCATAAAGCTAAGCTCAACAAAGGTCTCCCTGGCGCCATCCGCATACTTAGACCTTAGCATTTCAGCCTTACGAAAATCGCCGCTTGGTTCGCCATAGAGAGCGAAGGCTATCGCATCAAATATCGTTGTCTTTCCTGCGCCTGTATCCCCCGTGATGAGATATATTCCTCTTTCGCCGAGGCTATCCATATCAAGAACTACCACATCGGCATAGGGGCCAAAGGCGCTCATTACAAGCTTTAACGGTCTCATTCTCCATCCTCCCAAATCTCCTCTATCAGGCTTCTGACAATAGTAGACTCCTCTTCGCTCATTTCTCTTCCATTTCTGTAGCTGTAAAACTCGCCGACAAGCTCAAGCGGAGAGCGATTCTTTACATCAACTGCTCCGACCTCCTTGCCAATATTCCGTGTGCGAGTGTTGTCATATCTCAGCTCCATTATATTGTGATAGAAGGCCCTCAGTATTGCCAAGGCGTCAGGCACCTCGTCCTCGTCGGTCAGAGTAATCTGAACAAACGCCTCCCTGAGCGCATCGTTATCTTTTCCCTTTCCAAGCAACTCGTCAAAGCTACCGTATAGCCTGTACATTTCACGCATAGGAGAAAGCGGTATTGTATCAAGGCTGATATCACCCTTCTTGCCGAGGGTGACAAGGGTTGCGCTCTTTTTATGCTCAACCTCCGAGAAGGAATACTTAAGCGGCGTACCGCAGTATCTGACATTATCCGCGCAATTCTGGGGGCCGTGAATATGACCTAGCGCTACATAGTCAAAGTCCAACAACGCAGATACCTCCACATTATCAAGGCCGCCTACGCTTAACTCCTCCGACTCACTCCGCTGTGCGCCCGTGACATACTGGTGCGCTATCAGCACATTTCTTTTTTCGGGATCAATATTCATATTATTGACAGCCACGCGAATGGCATCTGTGTAGCTCTCGATCTGCTCATCGGGAAAGAATCTTCGCACATTTGCGGGCTTGACAAAGGGGAGCATATATATGTCGCACTCGCCATATTCATCCGCAAGTGTAACAGACCGGCTTTCTGCGCTATACACCGGGCACATATAAACTCCGCTGGCCTCCATAAGACGAGAGCCAAAGGCAATTCTTTCCGGCGAATCGTGGTTTCCGCTGATTACCATAATTCTGGTATTAAGGCGCGAAAGGTTAACAAGGAACTCGTCAAAAAGACTAACCGCCTCAGCAGATGGAACACTCTTGTCATATACATCCCCTGCGATAAGCACCGCATCGGGGGCATTCTCCTTCACTATATCGCATATTTGATTGAGAATAAATCTTTGGTCCTCAATGAGCGAGAACTCATTCAGCCTCTTGCCTATATGTAAATCCGACAGATGTAAAAGCTTCATCTTCGCCTCCTGAATTTTTATAAGTATATTTTACCATCAAACAATTATATTGTCAACCAACTCGCCGTCAATGAAGGCAAAAAAAGGCAGACCGAAAGTCTGCCCCGAGGGCTATGCCCTCTTACTGTAATTAACCCGCAGTTATTTCTCTTACTTGCCCAGGATAGAGCGAGCCTTGAAGTTGTAGCGCGGACGAACAAGGGAAAGTATATCAACCGTGTCCCTTACCTGCTCCATGATAAGCGAAGCAGGCTTATATGCCATAGGCGACTCATCTACGGTCTCCTTTACCACAGACCAGCTCTCGATGCCAGCCATCACTTCCCTGTATTTATCAAGCGAGATGGTTGCCTTCGCCTCCGCTCTTGACATAAGTCTGCCCGCTCCGTGTGGCGCAGAGAAGTTCCACTCCTCGTTGCCCCTTCCTCTGGCAATAAGCACGCCATCACGCATATTCAGAGGAATTGCAAGCTTCTCACCGCTTTTTGCGGAAACCGAGCCCTTTCGGATAGTTATTCCGCCCTCCCTGTGCATTTCTATGTAGTTATGCACAGTGTCAAAGGACTCTATGGGTCTTGCGCCAAGATGGGCAAGAATATCCCCGGCTATAAGTCTGCGGCTGGCAGCAGCCATGCTCTGGCAAACCTGCATCCATCTGACATACTCAAAATAGCCCTCATCCTCCAGGTATGGCATATTTCTGTTAATTCCCGTTATACCCCTTTCGTCAATATATGCCTTCGCTTTGTCCGAGAAATATTCTGCCACACATTTGCCAAGACCGCGAGAGCCGGTATGAATGGATAATGAATATCTGCCATCCTCATTTAAGCCGACCTCAATATAGTGATTTCCTCCGCCTAACGAGCCGCAGGAACGAATAAAAGACTGCTCCGAGCGGTACATTTTAAGCGCCTCGCAAAGATTGCGAATTTCCCTTTTCAGCTCATTTGACATCCTGGGGTGAACAGAATTACGTATTGCCATTCCGCAGGGGATATTGCTGATAATAAAGTCATCAAGAGCCTTGTAATCTATCTCACCCGACTCAAATATAACCGTATATACTCCGCATCCGATATCCGCTCCGACTATAGAGGGTATAACCGCCTTCCTTTCCATACAGATGGTTGTTCCAACCGTACATCCCGCTCCTGCGTGAACATCGGGCATTATCCTGATCCTTGCGCCCTCAAATATGGGGTGATTACATAAATCATAGAGCTGAGATAACGCCTCGCTCTCACATATATCCGAATAGATAACAGCGCCCGTGTATTTTCCGTATATATCAAACATATAATTCTCCTTTCATAAAAATTTTCAGCTCCGCACACCGTGCCGAGGGTATTACATATTACTCACTCCCTTCTTTATTCCATATTAATATAGTAAGCGGTTTATAAAACCACTTTTTCAAAGAAAAACGAGTCTCCGAATGGAGACCCGTCAATAATTATTTGTGGAAAAGCTTCTTGGTCTGGTATCTTGGCTCGCAGGAGAGGTTAACGCCAAGCTTGCGGAAGGTGCCTGCGTCAACCTGAGACAGAATGACAGTGGAATGCACCTCGGCATTCTTGAGCGCCTGGATTGCCTGCATTGCCATAGCAGCCTTTGGATTGTTGGCGGCGGATATGGCAAGGGCGATAAGCACCTCATCGGTATGTAGCCTTGGGTTGTGGTTGCCCAGGTTCTGAGTCTTCAGCACCTGAATGGGGGCAAGAATTTCGGGGGAAATAATATCCTCATCCTTATCAATGCCTGCAATAGCCTTAAGAGCGTTGAGAAGAGCGGCGCTGGAGGCTCCCAGAAGAGAGGAAGTCTTGCCTGTGACAATTCTACCGTCGTTAAGCTCTATTGCAACAGCAGGATTACCTGTCTCCTCCGCCTTTGCAAGCGCGGCAGAAACACAGGGTCTGTCAGCGACAGGATCGCAGGAGAGCCTGCGCATAAGCATCTCTATCTTCTCCCTCTCTACCTCGCTGCCTGTTCCCTTGCGGAGATTGCACAGAGCGGTGTAGTAGCGACGGATAATCTCCTGTCTTGCCGCAGCAGAAACAGCCTCGTCATCATAGATGCAGAAGCCTGCCATATTTACTCCCATATCGGTGGGTGACTTGTAGGGGCATTCACCAAGAATTTCCTGAAGCATAGCCCGCAGAACGGGATATACCTCTACATCTCTGTTATAGTTTACAGCGGTTTTGCCGTAAGCCTCGAGATGGAACGGGTCTAGCATATTTACATCGGCGAGATCGGCGGTAGCCGCCTCATACGCCAAATTTACAGGGTGGTTAAGCGGTATATTCCATATAGGGAAGGTTTCAAACTTTGCATAGCCCGACTTCATTCCCATACGGCTCTCGTGATATATCTGCGAGAGACAGGTTGCCATCTTGCCCGAGCCCGGGCCGGGGGCGGTGACAATAACAACAGGGCGAGTGGTTTCTATATATTCATTCTGCCCAAAGCCTGCCTCAGACACAATATGCGGTATATTGTGAGGGTAGCCGTCAATAGCATAATGCTTGTAAACCTTTATACCAAGCTTTTCAAGCTTCGCCTTAAAGGCGTCGGAAACGGGACTGGGCTTGAACCTTGTCATAACAACAGAGCCGACATAAAGCCCACAGCCGCGAAACGCATCGATCAGGCGAAGAACATCAAGGTCATAGGTAATGCCGAGGTCCCCACGAACCTTGTTCTTCTCAATATCTGCGGTATTGATAGCGATAATAATCTCCGCCTCGTCCTTTATCTCGATAAGCATCTTGATCTTGCTATCGGGGGCAAAGCCGGGCAAAACGCGAGAGGCGTGGAAGTCATCGAAGAGCTTTCCGCCAAACTCAAGATAGAGCTTTTCGCCAAACAGGGATATTCGCTCACGAATCTTTTGAGACTGGAGCTTGAGATATTGCTCGTTATCAAAGCCTTGAATTAACATAATCTTACCTCGGTCAAAAAAATTAACACAAATATTTTAACACATTCGAATTCCTTTTTCAAGGTTAAAAGGAATATTTATAAAAATTTTTTGGTAAAAATTTTGTCGGTGAAAAGGAATCTTTTTGTTGCATTTTTTTGCCTCGGGTGGTAGAATATAGATAGTAAAGAAAACGGAGAAGGCTATGGACAAAAACAAACTTAAAACAAGATATATTGAGAGCATGGACAGCGAGTGTCCCCACAGCTATTACCCCCGTCCGCAGTTCAAGAGAGATAGCTTCCTCTCTTTGAACGGTAAATGGCAGTTTCATTTAGGCGGTAAAAAGCCGGAAATAGACACAGAGATATTAGTTCCCTTTTGCCCGGAGAGCGCCCTCTCGGGAGTTGAGATGAGTATAGATGGCTACAAGGACTGCTATTATGAGCGCTCCTTTTCTCTCCCCGATGGCTTTGTAAAAAGCAGAGCCCTTATCCATTTTGGCGCAGTAGACCAGGTGTGTCGGGTATATGTAAACGGCACTCCCGTAGGCGAAAACGAAGGAGGATATCTCCCCTTTTCGCTTGATATTACAGAGGCTATCATCAACGGAGAAAATACGCTCAGGGTTGAGTTTACCGACACGCTTGACCTCAAATATCCCTACGGAAAGCAGACCAAGCGACGCGGAGGTATGTGGTATACCCCTGTCAGCGGAATATGGCAGTCTGTGTGGCTGGAAAGCATTCCCGAGAGCGCTATTGAATCCATACGCATAGAGCCTCTGCAGGATGGCGTTACAGTATTGGTAAAGGGCGGAGAAAGCAAAAAGACGCTCACTCTGAACGGCCGAGAGGTCTATGAATTCGAGGGGAACGAGATAACTATTCGCCCCGAAAATCCAAGGCTATGGTCCCCCGAGGAGCCTAATCTTTATTACTTCACTCTTGAGAGCGGTCTAGATAAAATTGAGAGCTACTTTGCCATCCGCACTGTGGATATACGCCAGATAAACGGTGTAAATCGCATATGCCTGAACGGTAAGCCCTATGTCTTTAACGGCCTTTTAGACCAGGGATATTTCCCGGACGGACTGTTTCTTCCCGCTACGATCGACGGCTACCTTGATGACATAAGAGCTGTAAAATCTCTCGGCTTTAATATGCTGAGAAAGCATATCAAGGTTGAGCCGATGATATTCTACTACCTCTGTGACAGGGAGGGAATTGCGGTTTTCCAGGATATGGTCAACAACGGAAAATACTCCTTCCTTCTTGATACAGCTCTGCCCACTATCGGACTGCAGAAGCTCCCGGATACTCTCCGCCACAGAAATAAGGAGAGCAGAGCGATATTTGAAAACACGATGTACGGCATAGCCGATTTGCTGTACAACACCCCCTCTGTGGTTTACTATACCATATTTAACGAGGGCTGGGGGCAGTTCCGGGCCGACGAGATGTTTGAGAAGCTCAAGGCAAAGGACGGTACAAGAATTATAGATGCCACATCGGGCTGGTTCAGAAGAACAAAGAGCGATGTTGATTCGAGGCACATATACTTCAAGCCGCTTGAAATCAAGGATGCGGACTCGCGCCCACTGGTCATAAGCGAGTTTGGCGGCTACTCCTACCGCTGTGAGGGGCATCTCTTTGGCGAAAAAAACTATGGCTACAAGAGCTTTGACAATCTCCCCGCCTTTGCAGATGCGGTATACGAGCTTTACGAAAAGCAGGTATTGCCCCTTGCCGAGGGCGGCGCTTCCGCCTTTGTATACACCCAGGTATCGGATGTAGAGGACGAGACAAACGGTATACTCACCTATGACCGAGAGGTGATAAAGCTCTCCCCCGAGAGATTTATGCCCCTTATGGAAAGAATTAAAAAATGCTAAAGCAGGTGGCTCCTTCACCCCGGCTTGCCGTAAATAAGAAAGAACCGAGAGGACAGAATCCACTCGGTTCTTTTTCCCCCACGGAAAACCGTGGGGGTTTTATTTTTTACCAATCATTAAAGCCAACTTCAGGTAAGCCCCAGGAGGTTGTTATGATGTCCTCCTTATCAAGGCTGGAGATGACAACTATGGGAGGGGTATACTCCGCTCCATTGATTATTTCATTCAGTTTTTTCATTTCCATCACCTCATTAGCTTATTGAAGGCTATCCAAGTAGTCATAAAGGGCATCAAAATAGCCGTTGTCGAGCATTCTTTCAAATACTCTGTTAGCGAGCATCGCATATCCTATCGCATTTAAATGGACGCTGTCATAACGAA
>JAFTRB010000210.1 GCA_017462445.1 Clostridia bacterium | reverse complement strand
GGTCTGCTTTGGAACCTGCTGACATTCAAGCTGTAATAGATGAACAGGATTTTGATGAATCGTTTTATTTCTAATTCAAAGACGACAAAGTAGCTCCCAAAAAACTTATGGAGGAAGTGTCTGCATTTGCTAATACTTTTGGTGGATATATTTTTATAGGTATATCCGATGACAAGCAAATTGAAGGGTGTTCCGCATGGAATGAACAGCGCATCCACACAACTATGCATGATTCTATAACACCTACGCCTTCTTTTGATGTAAGAAAGTTTACATGTTGGGATAAAGTAGTTTATGTTATAAAAATAGATGAAGGAGCAGAACCGCCGTACATAACTAGTGCAGGGAAAATATATGAGCGCCTTTCGTCAGGATCATTTCCGATAAAGGACTCGGTTCGTCTCTCGCAGATTTATAACAAACGAGAACAGTTGTTGGTTAGAATGGAAAGCAAAGTTTCTATTCCTAAAGTTGGCACCAACAGCAATAATATTTACGGATATATTGATATGGGTTTTGTTTTAGCTTCGTCCAACACTCAAACGGCGTATGAAATAATAAATAAAGTTAACCTGCAGGACATAGCGGGAAAACTATCTAGCAAAACAGATTCTTTCAACATTACGTGCGTAGGAAACTCTATATTATATACTCCGGGAGGGGTGTCAACTCCTGATGGAAAGTTGCCGGCACATACCAACAACTTCCTTGAGATAATGGCGGATGGTAGTGCAAAAATGCGTATTTTGCTAATTAACAATAATCCGGACGACCCCACCATAAATATGATTTATGCTAGGACGTTTTTGAACCTTTATCAGGATGTGTATACATTGATTATGGGCGAATTGTTTCCTGATAAAATAGTATACGCCAAGAAATATGAATCGTTAACTGTGATTAGGCAATTTCAACCGGTTGTCTTTTATGATAAAAATATTCTTGAATCAAACCCTGATTGGAGAGGCAAAAATCAAAAAATGCTTGCCCAAATTAGGGAGTGCCGAAGGATAGTAGGAACCGACATTGTGGTTACCGATGACAGAATCCCTAAGACAGGGTTATATACAATTGATAAGCGCCAAATGGAAAAATGGGGCGTTCCGTATACCGCCGAAGCTATAATTGATGAATTATTCTACTCTAAGTTTACGGCTTTGGGCTCTCTTCCTCTTTTAGCTGACGAGAATAATGATGCTTCCGCTAATTAATCAAAATCTATTGCAATACAATTATACCACTAAAAACCCTGCAATTCAACGAGCTCACTCTTATGATTTGCGGGGTTTTCTATTATGATTTTGGATTTTTTAGAGCAACTGCAAGAAAACGCGATAGGGAAGCACTCCCCGGGGGTTAAAATCAATAAGAAAACGGAATGGTTAATAAAAAAAACGAAATGAAGCACAATAATGAAAGAACCGCCCAGGGACACACACTCGGACGGCTCTTTTTCTTTATGAGATGGAAACAGGTCAAAAATGGGCGAAAAAACGCGTGAAAATGCCCGAAAACCCTCAAAAATGCAAAAAAACAGCATTCAAAATTTGATACGCAGTAAGCAAAGAAAAACCTCCGAGCGATCATTTCCATCATTAATGAGCTAACCGTTGGCACACACAAGATGGAGATGGTCGCATTTTGCTTTCGGGATCGGTTTGAGAGTAGTGTATTTTTGTAGAGTGTTTGCCCCTGTTTTCTTTATGAAAGTGGGGAGCTTCTTCTTTAAAATTGAGCGCCGGGCGGCGTAACGAGAAAATCGTTATGTCGACTGGCGCTCGATGAATGATTATTAGATATAAGATGGTGCTAATTTTGGAAATCAGAAATTGAAATAGCTCTTTGCGTTGTAGTAGGCGATAGCCTGGACGATCTCGGTGAGGGTTTCGGTGTCGTTGGGGTACTCGCCGTCCTCTACCCAGGTGCCGATTAGGTCGCACATTATGCGGCGGAAGTATTCGTGGCGGGGGTAGGAGACGAAGCTGCGGCTATCGGTGAGCATTCCCACAAAGCGGGAGAGCATACCGAGGTTGGCAAGCGAGGTCATCTGGGCTACCATGCCATCGCGTTGGTCATTGAACCACCAGCCCGAGCCGAACTGAATTCTTCCGGGGGTTGGCGCCTTCTGGAAGTTGCCGAGCATTGTACCGAGGACATAGTTGTCCTTGGGGTTGAGGGTATAGAGAATGGTCTTGGGGAGCGAGTCCTCGCACTCCAGCGAATCTAAGAGGCGAGAGAGAGGCTCTGCCACGGTGAGATCGTTGATGGAGTCAAAGCCGGTATCAGGGCCGAGCTGCTCGAACATTCTGGTGTTATTGTTTCTGATTGCGCCCATATGGAGCTGCATTGTCCATCCCAGGCGGTTATATTCCTTTGCGCAGAGCCGAATGATTGCGGTCCTGAAGGCATCAATCTCCTCTTTATCGAGAGTCTCGCCGGATATGCGGCGCTCGAAGATGCTCTTCACATCTCCTATGGCGTAGGGAATATAGTCGAGACCGTGGTCGGACAGACGGCATCCGTGGGCGTCAAAGTAGGCTATTCTGTCCTTGATCCATTCCTCCAGCTCGTCGTAGGTCTCCACACCGATCTCGGTGATGTAGGGGATAAAGGTATCCTTGCCAATCTCTACAAGCTTGTCGGGGCGGAAGGTGGGAAGCACCTTGGTGGAGAAGCCGCGGAGCTGCTCGTGGTATTCCAGTGTATCCTTGGGGTCATCGGTGGTGCAGACTACCTCGACATTGGAGCGCTTTATCAGGCTCTGGGCGCTGAACTCGGGCTTGGCGAGGCACTCGTTGACCTTATCCCAGATTGCCTTGGCTGTCTTTTCCGAGAGAGTCTCGTCGATATCAAAGTATCTCTTCAGCTCCAGGTGAGTCCAGTGGTAGAGGGGGTTGCCTATGAGGTAGGGCATAGTTCTTGCAAAGGCGAGGAACTTCTCATATTCGTCACCGTCGCCGGTTATGAGTCTCTCGTCAATGCCGTTGGTGCGCATTTGTCTCCACTTGTAGTGGTCGCCGCCCAGGAACAGGTCGAAAGCATTTCTGAATTTGTAGTCCTCGGCAATCATCTTGGGGCTGAGGTGGCAGTGGTAGTCGATAATGGGTAGGTCCTTGACAGCGGCGTATAGCCTTCTTGCGGTCTCGGTTCTAAGCATAAAGTTATCGTTGATAAAGCTCATAGGGTTACTCCGTCCTTGAATATTGTAATTTCCTTAAAGCCGGCAGTTTCATTTTTGGTAGCACTGCCCTCGGCAACCTCTATTATATAACTAAACAGCTCGTTTGTCAATTCCTTTCCGAGAAGAACAGGTCCTGCATCAAAATCTATCCAGTTATTTTTTCTGCTTGCCAGAGGCGTGTTTGTGGATATCTTAATAGTTGGAACGGGAGCGCCGAGGGGTGTGCCCCTACCTGTTGTAAAGAGAATCAGGTGCGCGCCGACGGCGGTGAGGTTTGTTATGGCTACTCCGTCATTCCCGGGACCGTTCAGCAGGGAAAGACCGCTTTTTCTCACCCTTTCGCCGTAGTCAAGCACATCGACGACCGTGGCACTTCCGCCCTTCTGGATACAGCCCAGGGACTTTTCCTCCAGGGTGGTAATTCCGCCCGCCTTGTTGCCGGGGGAGGGGTTCTCGTACACCACCTGCCCGTGTCTTGTGTAGTAGTCCTTGAAGTCATTGATCAGGGCAACCGTACGGTCAAAGACCTCGCGGCTCTCGCACCGCTCCATTAAAATCTGCTCGGCGCCGAACATTTCGGGTACCTCGGTGAGCAGACAGGAGGCTCCTCGGGATGTAAGAAGGTCTGTGACTTTGCCGACTAAGGGATTGGCGCTGATGCCGCTGTATCCGTCGCTTCCGCCGCATTTCAGCCCTACGCAAAGTCGGCTGATGGGGATAGGCTTGCGGCAATAGTGGGAGGCAAATTCCTCCAGCTCGCGAACAAGTCTTACGCCCTCGGTAAGCTCGTCTGAGCATTCCTGACAGACGAGAAATTTAACACGCCTCGGGTCATATTCGCCTAAAACGGTCTTGAACTGCTCGATATTATTATTCTCGCAGCCTAGCCCAAGCACCAATACTCCGCCCGCGTTCGGGTGGCGGACAAGGCCGGCTAAAATCTCCTGAGTTCTTGCGTGGTCATCTCCCAGCTGAGAGCAGCCGTAGGGGTGGGTAAGGGCGATGGCGCCGGTTGCGTCGGCAATTTGCTCGGCAACCTTGTTTACACATCCTACGGTGGGAATAATCCAGATTTCATTTCTTATACCCACCTCGCCGTTTTCTCTTTCATAGCCGAGGAAGGTGATGTCGCCTTCTGCTTTTTTGATGGCGGTGAGCGAGGGCTTGTATTCGTACTCCAGCTTCTCGCCCAGGGCAGTTTTCATATTGTGGGTGTGTACAGGCTCACCCTCCCCGATATCCTCGGTGGCGATGCCGATGGGGTAGCCGTACTTAATAACAGCCTCTCCCTTGGCTATTGCCACTCTTGCTTTTTTGTGTCCTGTCTCAAGGTCCACCGTCACATTGTCGCGCTCGTTAATCAGCATATTTTATCTCTCCGGAAAGGAAGCTTAAATCCTCGCCCCAAAGCTCGGTATTTGCAAGAATATCCGACACGGGGTGGCTCCTTATGTATTCCACCACCTCGGGGCTATCCTTGGGGCTGCCCTTCTTGTAGAACTCGATAAGCCTGCCCAGCGAGAATACCAGGGTAGGGGGAAGAGAGCCGAGCCTTCTTCTGTATTCCAAAATGGAGGGGAGAACCCTCACGCGGAATTTGCTCACCGAGTTGAGGGCTATGCTTGACAGATAATGCTTGATGAAGGGGTTTGCAAATCTTTCAAGCACATCGGCGGCATACGCCCTAAGCTCCTCCGCAGGCAGGTCGAGCGTGGGGATTATCTCGTCAAAGACGCATTTTCTTATATGCTCGCGCATCTCGGGGTTTTCTACGCACTCGCGCACCGTCTCGAAGCCGCAAAGCAGCGCGTGGGGGACAAGCGAGGTGTGGGCGCCGTTCAGAATGCGTACCTTCCTTGTTCGGTAGGTCTCGAGGGCATCCCGTGTAAAAATAACATTGAGCCCTGCACTTGTAAAGGGAAGCTCCCTTTCTATGTCACGGTCGCTCTCGATTACCCATAGGTGGAAGCTCTCCGATGTGTTGAGAAGTCGGTCCTCGTAGCCGAGGTCGATGTCCTCGCCCTTCGGATAGCCTGTATTTATTCTGTCAACCAGGGTATTGGTAAAGATATTTTCCTCTTCCACCCATTTTGCAAAGCCATCGCCTAAATTCCAAAGCCTGCAGTAGCTTAGCACGCACTCGCGCAGCTTGTCTCCGTTGCGGTCGATAAGCTCACAGGGCAGGAGAATAAAGCCCGGGAGTCCCTTGTCGTATCTTCTTTTAAGAAGAAGGGTAAGCTTTGCCGGGAATGAGATGTCGGGGGCGCTTTCTAATTTGTCGCTTTCCTTATAAGTAATTCCCGCCTCGGTGGTGTTTGATACAATAAATCTCATCTCGGGAATATCGGCAAGCGAAAGATAGCTTTCAAAATCATCATAGGGCTTGACGCAGCGGGAGATCACATCAATGACCGCGTTCTCGACCCCCTCCTTGGAGCGGAGGAGGTGAGTGTACATACAGTCCTGCTCGGTGAGCGCGTCACACATTCCCTCGGCAATCGGCTGAACCACCACAACGCTGCCGTCAAAGAGGCCAGCCCTGTTCATTTTATCCAGCATCCAGTCAACAAAGCCGCGGAGGAAGCCACCCTCGCCGAACTGTATTACTCGCTCGGGGCGGATTACTTTTTTGAAATGCTTTTTCATATCAGTTCCTTATACTGTTTACTTAAGGTAGTCACCGAGGTAGGCGGAGGTATTTGCAACCATCTCGTCAAAGAGCTTTCTCGCATCGGTCATATTAAGACGAACGAGGGGATTGTTTACAAATGCCAGGAATGCAAGCTCAAGGTCGCGCTCCTTTGCAGCCTTGGAAACCAGAGCCTGCTCGTCTGCTATTCTTGCGACAAGGGCGTAGATTCCCTCGGGAATGCTTCCCGCCTGGACGGGGGTAATGCGGTCATCGGTAAAGGTTGCGTTGGTCTCTACAATTGTGCCAAGGGGAAGATTGGGAATCTGACCGCGGTTGGGAAGGTTAACATTTGTTACAAGATCGCCAAGACCGAGAAGCGCGCGAATCTGGCGGACACCCTCCTCGCCCGATTTCTGGATAACTATCTTCTCCTCTCCAGAGCGGAGCTTGCGCCCTCTTTCGAGTCTGTCTGCCAGGTCATCAACTCTCCAGGAAACAGGGGTCAGGTCAAAGCCCCATGCTCTGACCTGCTCGGGGCTTTCAAGATACCAGTCACCGGGGCAGAACTCGGCAAGGTGGCGGTCGCCTGCGGCGGCAATTGCGCCATAGCGGCGGAAGAGATCGAACTTAACGAGGTGGTCGCATTCGAATACGGTCGGGTTCTCTCTCTTGATTCCCTCGGGATACATTTCGATGAATTTTTCATATGCGGCAAACACATCCACATCGTGGTACTGCGCGTCGGTAATCCAGGTGAAGTGATTGACGCCGACAACATTTGTTCTGACTGCGCGGGGGTTATTTACAGGGGCATCGGTGGTCTCCTTCACCGCGCGGGTAAGAAGCTCCTGAACAGCAAATACCTCGTGGCAGCAGCCAAAGGCGCGAATTTCGGGAAAGGTGTTATAGAGCGCCTTAACGCAGAGCGCCATCGGGTTGGTGTAGTTGATTACCCAAGCCTTGGGGCAGTATTTCTCAACCGCGCTTGCAATCTCCTCCATCATAGGAATGGTACGAAGGGCGCGAATAATTCCGCCGGGGCCGGTGGTGTCTCCAACAGGCTGGTAGATGCCGTACTTCTCGGGTGTGTGTACATCGCTCTCCATCTCCTTAAAGGTTCCGGGGAGAATTGAAATAATAACGAAGTCCGCGCCGGTGAGAGCCTCGCCTATGGTCTCGGTCGCTCTGTAGTTCCAGTGAGAGCGCGCGCCCTCTGCTTCGTTGTACATATTACCGATTATCTCGTTGTTCTTTGCCGCCTCCAGGTCGATGTCGTATAAATCAACCGTTCCGGAAAGATCGGCGGTGGTTGCAAGGTCGCTCATAAGCTTCCAAGCCCAGCCACGGGAGCCGCCTCCGATATAGGCAATCTTGATGTCTTTAACGCCGTTTTCAGTGTAAATCATAGTTCCTCCAATGTTTTTTTATTTTATTCTATATCAAATTTTATCGGGTTTCCTTAAGTTTATTAGCAGAGATGTCATGATTTTCTTGATTTTTTTGATATTATATGATAAACTTATATCAGGAATTCATTTTTCGAGGGAGGCGAGAGTGTGAAGAGCAACGAGGGCTTCTATTTTGACAGGATAACAGGCAGTAGGTACAGTCAGTCTACCGAGCATTATCACAAGGGCTTTGAGATTTACTGCATGACCGAGGGCGAGTGCGGCTATGTCATTGACGACAGTATCTTTGAGGTGAAGGCGGGGAATATTGTATTTATTCCGCCCGGGCTGATTCACCGAACCATCTATTCGGATAACCCACACTCCCGTCTGCTTATCAATTTCAGCGAAAAATATATACCCGAGGGGTTAAGAGGCTCGGTTGGCATAATGAAGAGACTCTACCAGGATGAAAGGCTGTTCGCCGAGATCGTGGGTCTTGTTGAGAGCCTTGAATGCGAGTGGCGCGGTAATGACCCCTATTCCCGAGAGATGGTGGAGTCGCTGATTGCAAGAATAATGGTTCTCCTTGCCAGGGACGGCACGCTTGAGCCTGCGGAGGAGCATTCGCTTGCAACCGATGCGGTGCATTTCATAAGAGAAAAATATGCGGAGGATGTACACCTGTCGACGGTTGCCGAGAGCCTGTCTGTCAGCGCCGAGCATCTTTGCCGCGTATTCAGGCAGAGGACGGGCTTTGGCTTTAACGAGTATCTCACCCTGGTCAGACTGCAAAGGGCAGAGCGACTGTTGGAGGAGGAGCCCGGGATGAGCATCAGCGAGGTTGCATATGCCTGCGGCTTCAATGACAGCAACTATTTCTCCCATCGCTTCAAGCAGGCCTACGGCTACTCGCCCAAAAAACAGAGGGCGGAGCGACAACGGGTAGAGGAGGCAGGCCACGTAACCGACGATGTACGAATTGTAAGAAGAACAAAAGGAAAGAAAAATAAGTGAGGATATTATTATGGAAAAGAATGCTATTAATATGATTAATGAGGGAAGTATAGCCCCTGATTTTTGCCTTCCTGACAAGGATGGCAGAGAGGTAAGGCTTTCGGATTTCAGGGGGCAGAGGGTAGTTCTTTACTTCTACCCGAAGGACAATACCCCCGGCTGTACCAGGCAGGCCTGTGCCTTTGCCTCCGCCTATGACGGCTTCAGGGAAAAGGGGGTACAGGTTATTGGCATCAGCCGCGATTCGGTGGCATCTCACGCAAAATTTGCCGAGAAATTCGGTCTGCCCTTTATTCTTCTGTCCGACCCCACCCTTGAGGTAATAAAGGCGTATGGAGCGTGGGGCGAGAAAAAGCTTTATGGCAAGACCACCGAGGGAGTCAAGCGCACAACCTTTATTATCGGCGAGGACGGTCTTGTCCTTCGTGTTATGCGCGGAGTAAAGCCCGATACCAATGCCTCCGAGGTGCTTGCCGCGCTATAAAAAGCGACACGGGTGTCGGCGTTTTGATATTTTGTAAACAATAAATTACAAGGAGGATGTATGGGCGAAAAGCTGATCGGGCTTCGGCGCGGATGCGTGGAGCTTGTTCCGCACAGAGATGAGTGGCATAGGCTTGCAAAGGAGACGATAGACAGGCTATATGATGCGCTTGGTGATATAATTCTTTCTTGCGAGCATGTTGGCAGCACCTCGGTTGAGGGACTTGTAGCAAAGCCGATAATTGATATTGCTCTTTTGGTCAGGAGCTATGAGGACATAATCTCTCGCGAGGATGCTCTTAAGAGGGCGGGCTTCCATTACAGGCCGAGCGCCTCTGGAGATGGCGGACTTCTTCTCGCCTCGGGCTCCTTCTACGAGGGGGAGGGAGACGAGCAAACTCATTTTATTCATGTGGTGACTTTGGGCTCTCCGCTCTTTGATGAATATATATCCTTCCGTGATTATCTCCGCGCCTTCCCCGATGTGAGGGACGCCTACGGTGAGGTGAAGCAAAATATAGTAAATTGCGGAATTAGTGACAGGGGAGGATATCTTGACGGTAAGTCGGATTTCATCACCCGAACAAAGAAAAGGGCTATGGCAATGTCGCTTCTCGGGCGAGAGGTAAGCGTTACTGTTGACCGCCCGCTTGGTGCGATGCATCCTGAATACCCCGAGCGGCTATATCCCGTAAATTACGGATATCTTGAAGGGATCATCGGCGGAGATGGCGAGCCGCTTGACGCCTATATCCTGGGAGTTGACACGCCGCTTAAATGCTACACGGGGGTGGCTGTTGCGCTTATTCATAGGAGACGAGACGAGGAGGATAAGCTGGTGGTTGCGCCAAGGGGTGTGACGCTAACAAAGGAGCAAATATTTGCCCAAACCGAGTTTATGGAGAGATATTTTGATAGTGTGATTTATATGAGGGAGAAATAAATGGAAAAGATAATAAGAAATGCGATACGCTGCAGGCTATGCGGTGATGTTATAGAATCTAGGTCAACCCACGATTTTGTTTGGTGCTCATGTAAGAGCTGCGCCGTTGACGGCGGTCCCTCCTGCCTGCGCCGACTCTTCAAGAGCGAGGATGTGTACGAGGAGCTTGCCGAGGTGGAGCAGACAGAGGGAAAAGACGAAGGGGAGCGCTAATTGTCTCCCCTTGCTAATCATAAAAACTTTTTTATAAAAAACTCTTGACTTTTTACTTTGTCGGTGATATAATATGTTAGGTTTTCGATGAGGAGCCTATTTTTTGATAAAAATGCTTACAAATCAATGTACCATTTCTGGGTATAGCGCATTTGGCAAAAAAGCAAAATATTTAATTTCTGGGTATAGCGCAGATGGTAGCGCGCCACTTTGGGGTAGTGGAGGCCGTGGGTTCAAATCCCGCTACTCAGACCACTTGACCGAGCTTTAGCTCGGTCTTTTGTTATTTAAGGGGGTCGGGATTTACCCACGGCTGAAACTACCCCAAGGGTAGTGGGTAAGCGAGCATAAACTCTCTGGATGAGAGTTTATGTGAAGCGTGTAACTAAAATAAGGAGTCGCAGAGCCGAGCCGGTCGAGGCGAATGGGACGACTATATTTTAGGAAGTAAGCGCGCCTAACAAAAATATCACAAAATAATAATCATTTCTGGGTATAGCTCAGATGGTAGCGCGCCACTTTGGGGTAGTGGGGTAAGCGAGTTAAAACAGTCTGGATGACTGTTTTAAGGAAGCGTGTAACTAAAATAAGGAGTCGCAGAGCCGAGCCGGTCGAGGTGAATG
>JAFTRB010000209.1 GCA_017462445.1 Clostridia bacterium | reverse complement strand
TTTTACTTAAATTTCTTCGTTCTCGACATTTTTAAGGGGAGATTCGTCATCCTCGCCATCAGGCGCCATCTCCTTGCCCGGGATAACTATACCGTGAGTCATGGAGTAAATACGCTCCTTCTGCTTCTGCTCCTCAAGCTCCGCCTTTATGCTATTTGCGGCTGCAAGATCTGCCAAAATTTCCTCAGAAACAGTCCCATCCTCAAGCGTTAGGAACTTCTCGAAGGCGTCAGGATAAACAAAGTTTTTACGGCAATCGTCAAATGCAATTACCATATACTTCCCTTCCTTGGCTACCACTACTCCAATGCCGAATTTTTTATGTCTGACCTTAAGATTTTCAAAAACCATACGGACCTCCAAACATACATATTTATAAAGCGTGCATTATTCTAGCAGATAATTGTGTCCAAAGTATGAATAAACAACTGTTTTTTTAGTGCTAAAATAATTTTTGTATTATTATACAGTTTCACTTAAATAATTATGTATGATTTAACTAAAAAGGTGCGAGTTATTTGCTATAACAATGCACTTATTTCAAAAAAGCACCCTTGAACAAAACGCCCAAGGGTGCTTAATGCTTATAATTACTTAATCTCAATCAAGGACTCGTCCCAAATTTCGGGAGCCTCGTAGCCAAGGAGGTTTACGGTGGTTGCCGCAACGCTGGAAAGGCCAAGATCACATCTGCCAAACTTTACAGTATAGCTTTCGCTTGCAAAGTTATCATATACAATGAACGGAACAGGGTTAAGGGTATGAGAGGTCTTTGCCTTAAATGTACCGTCCTTGTTTGCCTTGGGCGCCTTTGTTTTCTTGTCGATTTCATACATCTCGTCAGCATTACCGTGGTCCGCAGTGATGATTGCTGCGCCATGAAGCTCGTCCACAACCTTGAGAATTCTTGCAAGCTGAAGATCCAAAGCCTCCATAGAGCATTCGGTTGCCAGGAACGAGCCGGTGTGTCCAACCATATCTCCGTTGGGGAAATTAACGCGCAGATATTTATATTTACCACTTCTTAAGCATTCTATAAGCTTGTCCGTTATTTCAGCGCACTTCATCCAGGGTCTCTGCTCAAAGGGGACGACATCCGAGGGAATTTCGATATATGTCTCAAGCTCCTCAGAAAATTTACCCGACTTGTTACCGTTCCAGAAATAGGTTACGTGTCCATACTTCTGCGTCTCGGAGATAGCAAGCTCGGGAATGCCGGCAGCAACGAGATACTCGGTCATGGTATTGCTGATTTCAGGAGGATTTACAAGATAGCGAGACGGGATATGAAGGTCTCCATCATACTCAAGCATTCCCGCATAAAGAACATTGGGAACGCGCTTTCTGTCAAACCTGTCAAAATCATCGCCGCTCTCAAAAGCCTTTGAGATTTCGATAGCCCTATCTCCGCGGAAGTTATAGAAGATAACGCTATCACCGTCATTAATTGTACCAACAGGCTTCCCGTCTTTCGCAATTACAAATGCAGGAAGATCCTGGTCAATGACATTAAGCTCACGACGATAGGTAGTAATAGCCTCCTCAGCTGATGCGAACTGTCTGCCCTCGCCCAACACGTGGGTATTCCAACCCAGCTCAACCATCGACCAGTTAGCCTCGTATCTGTCCATAGTAGCAACCATTCTGCCCGCGCCCGATGCAATCGCAATATCAAAGCTATCACAGCGAAGAGCCGAAATATACTCCTCAAAGGGAAGAACATAATCAAGCGCGCTGGTCTCGCCTACATCGCGTCCATCAAGAAGAATGTGTAGACGAACTCTCTCAACGCCATCCTTCTTTGCGTTCTCAATAAGCGCCTTGAGATGGTCAATGTGCGAATGAACATTACCGTCCGAGAAAAGTCCGATAAAGTGCATAGTGGACCGGTTATCTATAACTCCACCCACAAGGGTACGCCAAGTGTCGCTGGTAAAGAGCTTGCCCGTCTCGATTGACTGAGAAACGAGCTTGGCGCCCTGGGCAAATACCTGTCCCGAGCCCAAGGCGTTATGCCCTACCTCGCTGTTTCCCATATCATCATCGCCGGGAAGTCCAACAGCGGTTCCGTGGGCGCGTATTGCAACCATAGGATACTCTGCCATAAGTCTGTCAAGGGTTGGGGTGTGGGCTGCGGCAACAGCATTTGCGCCATTGTCGGGAGCGATACCGACACCGTCCATAACGATTGCTACAAGAGGCCCCTC
Source organism: Clostridia bacterium (assembly GCA_017462445.1). The sequence continues at coordinate 883 of JAFTRB010000209.1, read as the reverse complement.
TACCCCCTTAAAGCCCTGCAATTTCTTAAGTTCTGCCATAATAAAATCCTTTCAAGTTCTTTTATACATCAGCATCTGCAATATACAGATGACCGTTTTCTGTAATATATCTCTTTCTGTCCTGTATCGCATCACCAAGAAGGATATCAAACATCCTTGCCGTTTCGGCGGCATCGGTGGGCGTAACCGCAATAAGCCTGCGGGTTGCAGGGCTCATTGTTGTCAAGGACATCATCTCGGGCTCGTTCTCGCCAAGACCCTTAGATCTCTGGATAGTATATTTTTTGTCACCCAGCTTTGCAAGAATCTCGTTCTTTTCCTTTTCGGAGTATGCAAAGAATGTATCCGAGCCCGAGGTAATCTCGAATAGCGGTGACTCCGCTATGAAAATCTTGCCCTTCTCTATAAGAGTCGGTAGAAGTCTATAGAACATCGTCAGAAGCAGGGTACGAATCTGGAATCCGTCCTCATCCGCGTCGGTACAAATGATAATCTTATTCCAGCGTAGCTGGCTGTAATCAAAAGTAGTAATGCTGGACTGCTTCTTTCCCTGAATCTCAACTCCGCATCCGATGACCTTAAGCAAATCAACAATAATGTCAGAGGCAAAGATCTTGTCATAGGAGCTTTTCACACAGTTAAGGGTTTTGCCGCGGACAGGCATAATAGCCTGGAACTCGGCATCTCTTGCCACTTTGCAGGAGGATGCAGCCGAATCTCCCTCTACTATATACACCTCTCTGACCGACGGGTCCTTGGAGCCACAGGGAATAAATTTTTCTACCGAGTTGGCAATATCCATCTTGCCCATAATCTTGGTCTTGATAGTAGCCTTGCTCTTCTCCGCATCCTCACGGGAGCGCTTGTTTGCAAGAACTGTATT
>JAFTRB010000025.1 GCA_017462445.1 Clostridia bacterium | reverse complement strand
TAATCAAGAGCAATCATATCTGGGAGCTTGCTCACAAGGATGATTGCCGCAGATTGCTCTTTCGGTGGTTTGTCGCAAGACAAACATAGTGCGTCAGCACCAAGACCTCCCCGAGGGCTTGCACCGATAAAGAGTACCACTAATCACTGACCACTAACCCCTAACCCCTAACCACTGAACTATAATTCTCCCTTGACAACCGGCCCTTTGGGTGATATCATATTCATATATAAATTGAGGTAAACTAATGACTAAAAGGATTGTTGTGGGTGGGATGCTTTTGTCCCTTTGTCTTTTGCTTCCGTTTTTAACGGGGCAGATTCCCGAGATTGGAAATATGCTTCTGCCGATGCATCTGCCCGTGATGCTTGCCGGGCTTATTCTTGGACCTGTCTGGGGTGGCGGAATTGGTCTTGCGGCGCCTCTTTTGCGGTCGCTTTTGTTTGGTAGACCTATTCTTTTTCCAACGGCGATATCTATGGCGCTTGAGCTGTGCGCTTACGGCGTCATCGTCGGGCTTTGCTACCGCTCGCTTGCTACCCGTGTCAATATTTCGGGCAAAAGTACGCTATCCCACACCGTAAGAATATACATCTCTCTCCTTATCTCCATGCTTGGAGGTCGGGTTGTGTTTGGCATTGTTCAGGCTGTGATTCTTGGCTTTGGCGAAGGGGGCTTTACTATTGCATTCTTCCTGACCGAGGCGTTCCTTAATGCTCTGCCCGGCATTGCTATCCAGCTTGTTTTGATACCCTCGCTTCTTATCGCCCTTGAAAGGGCGGGTGTTACCCGGGGCGGCGAGCTTAAGTAGGAGGGCTTATGCAGGAAAAATGTGATAACGGTAGCGCTTTTTTGCGACATATTGATGAAATAAGGCGGCTTGTTTTGGAGAAAACCGCCACTCTTGATTCCCCTCTCCTTATTGCCATAGACGGCAGGTCCTCTTCGGGCAAAAGCACGCTTTCTTCGCTCCTTCTTCGTGAGGGATTAGCCGGGGCAATACTGCATACCGATGACTTTTATCTGCCGCTGTCGCTTCGTACAAGCGAGAGAATGGCTCATTACTGTGGGCATATGGATCTATCACGGCTTGAGAAGGAGGCTTTAATTCCACACGCCCTGGGGCAAGAGATAAAATATCGCCCCTTCTCCTGTAAAAGACAGGCGTTTTTGGAGACTCTGGTAATACCCCGTGCTACGCCAATTGTGCTTGAGGGCTCCTATTCTCTCTTCCCGTCCCTGCGTAAATATTCGCATATCCGCATTCTTCTTGACACCGATTGCCAAAGAGAACGGCTGCTTGTCAGAGAGGGCGAGGAGGGGCTTCTTCGCTTTGAAAAAATGTGGCTTCCCCGTGAGGAGGAATATCTTGCCGCGACTCACCCCGAGCAGATTGCCGATATAATTATCAAGACATAATTTTTCCCGAAAACCGTCGGGTATAAACTTTCGTTGACAACTGTTAAATTGTGTGGTATAATTACTTCATGATAAGATTGAATATTATTGGGGTGTTTTTATGAAAAACCGTGTTGTAAAAATCGCAATACTCATTCTTTCGCTTTTGATGATAGCGGTTGGAATGCTTAAATATATCCACCCTGCGGTTAATTTCCCATTGGTTATTGTCGGTGCGCTCGGCTTGGTTTTGCTTGTAATATCGATGAACGCTAACAGGTCGGAGACCGGTGTAACGATAGGTCCATTGCTCGCCGAGCTTGCTATATTGGTTGCGCTTATTGTGCCGTATATTGGCGGAATTTATCTTACCAGGTGGGCGTTTGATGAAAGAATGGGCATTCCAATGAGTGGCATTGCTCTTCTCTTAATGCTTATCTGTGTAGTTAGCTTTGCCGTGGTGCGGTGGAAAAAAGGCTATGAGAGTCCTGGGTGGCTTGGCATAGCCGAGGGCGTTCTTATGGCTATCCTGGGCTGTGGATATCTCTTCGTTCTTATTTTAGGAGATGCTACGATTTTGATTTCTTAAGCCTTTTATAAAAAAAGAACCAAGCTCATTTTACCGAGCTTGGTTCTTTTTGAACTCTTGGTATTGCCGACCTGGCAGGCTCTTTTTATTTCCCCTGTAAATCATCCATTGAGACGGTTGCCTCGTGGACGATGGGCTTCCATTCAACCTCGCGCTTGAAGAGAGCGACGAAGGCGATTGGAATAAAGGTGAACATAAAGAGGGGGAAGGTGAACATATAAAGAATTTTCTTGAATGCCGAGGCCTTCAGGTGCCGCCATTCGGATATCGTCAGAACAAGGCTAAAGAGCCAGAGTGCGCCGTAAGCGCCGCCGATGCTTGTTACCATACCGAGAAGCACCGAGAGGGGAGGCGTGCCAAAACAGAGCGCCACAACAGAGCCGACCACATTCAGAAGAACCGCCAGAATAGAGAGGAAGTAGGCAGGGCCTATGCACATAGT
>JAFTRB010000208.1 GCA_017462445.1 Clostridia bacterium | reverse complement strand
GGTTTCTCACGAGGCGAAGGCTCCTACCTGCACCGAGGCAGGTTGGGAAGCGTATGTAACCTGCGAAAACTGCGACCTTACTACATACGATGAAATCCCTGCCCTGGGTCACGCCGATAATGATGGCGACCATGCCTGCGACAGATGCGGCAAGAAGGATGAGGACACTACTCCCCCATCGGGCGGCGAGGATAATCCAGGCTCGGGTAATACAGGAAACGAGGATAATAAGCCCGGTGAAGATAATGAAGGTAACGAGGACACCAAGCCCGGTTCCGAAAATGAGGGCGAGGATGACTCGAAGGAAGAGACAATTTGGGATATCATCATGAGCTACATTCAGAGCATAATCGATAGCATTATGGAAGCTCTTTCAGGCCTTTTTGATCGATAATTTACGAGAATGCAAAAAAGTTAATAAGAAAAGCCGAGCATTTCTGCTCGGCTTTTTGTTGTTATTTTTTGATTAATTAGTGATATATGACCGTTGAATCCTTTACATAAATGAAATTCAGCTCATCTACAAACGCATTGAAATATATAGTTCCCTTCGCACCATCCTCAAGCTCTATGACGGTTGGTGTGCTTTTCTTCAATGGAGCGTAACAGGTTGCTTGTCCGTTTTCATCTACATATACTACATAGCTTAAATTATTGGTGTTGTATTCGTCGGCTGTTGGTGGAACGATAATGATCTGCTTGACACCCTCTGCAGGGATAGAACAGTAAAAGTGCTTTGTTTGAGGTACTATTTCACCGTTATTTTTTACATATCCCGTTTTGTAAACATCCTGATATACGATATTTTGCTTTTGATGTTCGGTTTTCTTATCATAGTTTTCCGATATAAACCAGGATATCTGCGGAGCTGTATATTTTCTGAAATGCTCCTGCGACGGATGTATGCCGTCATTGGTGGAAAGATTCATTTCCTGCTCGTATTCACCGATAGCGTACATATCCAAAACGGGAATATCGTACATTGCCGCAACGTATTTTATCGCTTCCGCTACCGCCGCAACATCATACTTTCCATCGGATGAGTTGCCACCGCTTCTGATGGTTGGAAACGGAGTCATGAAGAATACAAAGGAGTCAGGATAATTCTTGCTTAAATAGTCTGCAATCATAAAAAGGCTGCCATAAACGGTGGTATTATCTCTGCTTTCCGCATTTCCCAGCGGTCTGTTGGTCTGATAATCGTTTACGCCAAGCATAACGGAAATTATATCCGCATCACCGCTGAATGCGAGGATTTTTTCGGTCATATTAGTACGGCCAGAATCCGAACATAGGGTCGCACCGCTGATAGCCTTATTCTGCACCTCTCCAAGCCCGAGAAGATTGCCAACAAGTGTGGGATATGGCTCCGGCATAAGCCCCCATTTATCCTTGGTGCCGTCAATTCCGTAGGTAATGCTATCACCAAAAGCAACATAAACCAATTCTTCGCTATTTGGAATATTGTAATTACTTACGCCGCAGATTTGGCAAATGCCATATTGATAATCGTGGGCTCCCGTTTCTGTTAATCTGCTCTCGGTGTAATTACAAATTGTGCATAGACGCAATTCTATTCCGGGCTTTGAACAGGTGGAATTGCAAACCGTGTACCACTCGCTAAAGGTGTGTGCTTGCTCCGGCTTTTCGGGGATCTCAACAGGAGCAAGAACGGTGCCGTCGGTCAGCGTGATTACCAGACGACCTTGCTCGTCATATTCTACCTTTTGAATTGTAGCGCCTACCTCTCCGCGGTCTCCTTTTTCGCCTTGGATACCCTGGGTGCCCTGTTCGCCTTTGAACTTGGACATTATAAGGTC
>JAFTRB010000024.1 GCA_017462445.1 Clostridia bacterium | reverse complement strand
TATGAGAAAGCTGTCCGCTGTCATATCCAAGAGCAATGCGGTCGTTATATTTATAAATCAGCTCCGTGAAAAGGTGGGCGTTATGTACGGTAACCCCGAGGTTACTCCCGGTGGTAAGGCGCTTAAGTTCTACGCTTCTGTTCGTATCGATGTCCGTCGCGTAGAGTCGCTCAAGAATGGCTCGGAGGTCTACGGCGCGCACACCAAATGTAAGGTTGTAAAGAATAAGGTTGCGCCTCCCTTCAAGACCGCCGAGTTCGATATTCTATACGGTACAGGTATTTCCAAGTCCAGCGAGATTATCGATATGGCAATCACCCTTGGAATAATCGAGAAGAGCGGCGCTTGGTTCTACTACGGCGGTGATAGACTTGGACAGGGCAAGGAGAATGTCCGCAAGTTTATCGAGAGTGACAAGGAGTTTATGGCAAGCCTTGAGGGGCAGATCCGTGAGAAGGTCAGCACCCAGGGCGCCGGCGAGGAGGTAATCACCGAGGAGGAATTTGACATCGGTGATTTCGACGCGGATATATAATAGTTAAAAAGGCGTGACCGTGTTAAGAATTTCTTGCCACGGTCACGCTAATCTGATTTAGAAAGGCAAACATTTGTTTACAAAAGATGAGTATAGCATAAGCTATGTAAAAGAGGGAGAGGGGCGTGTTGCCCTCGGCTTGGTGAGCGATGGCGAGAGGGTCAGGCTCTCTGTTTCTCGGGAGCTTTATTATTCTCTTGGCTCTCCCGGGCGCGGAGCTGTTCTTGGAGGGGAGACTCTTGAGAGGCTGGTGCGGGACGACACCGAATGGCGCGCCATGAAAAAGGCGCTCTCGCTTCTCTCTGCTTCGGATAAGAACAAGCTCGCCTTGCGGCGCAAGCTTTATGAATGCGGCTTCGGGCGCGCGGAGGTAGAGATGGCGCTTGAATACTGCGTCAATCTCGGCTATATCGACGAGAGGCGCCAGCTCTCCATTCTTATTGAAAGGGAGGCAAATCGCTCGCTTCGCGGAAGGGAATACATAAGGAAAAAGCTTATTTCAAAGGGGTATTCCTCCTCGGACATTGAGGAGGTGACAGATGCCCTTATTGAAAATGGCGATATTGATTTTGTGTTCAACTTTAATACCTTGTGTGAAAAGCGGGGGGCTGTCGATGCCGAAGAGAGGCGCATACTCGCATATAAGTACGGATACAGAAGGGGGGACACCGAGGAATGAAGATGATAAAAAGGTTTGTAAAATATTATAAGCCACACCTGGGGCTGTTCCTTTTCGATATGCTTTGCGCCGTGGTGGTTGCCCTCTGCAATCTTGTTTACCCGACGATTGCAAGAAGCATAACAAATGACTATATTTACAGGGATTCGCTTAATCCCATACTTATTGCCTCGGCGGTTCTGCTTGGCATCTATCTTATAAAGATGGGCTGTACCTACTGTGTTGGCTACTACGGCCACATTGTCGGAGTCAGGATGCAGGAGGATATGAGGCGTGATTTGTTCGCTAAGTATCAGTCCCTCCCATTCAGTTATTTTGACAAGCACAAGACCGGAGATTTGCTCTCCAGGCTGACAAATGACTTAATGGATGTATCCGAGCGTGCCCACCACGGTCCGGAGAACATTTTTCTCTCGCTCCTGATGCTTGTCGGCTCCTTTATAATGCTTTCATCAATTAATATCTGGCTTACTCTTATAATGTTTGCCACCGTACCCTTTATCCTTCTTTTTGCGGTGCTTTCGCGCAGGTCGATGTCTTTGGCGATGAAGAACTCCCGCCGCCAGACCTCGGCTTTGAACTCCAGCCTGGAGAACTCCATCGGCGGAATAAGGGAGACAAAGTCCTATGTCAGCGAGGATTATGAGATTGAGAGATTCGGGCTTGTAAACAGGCTCCTTGCCAAGTTCCGCGGTGATGCAATGCATTCGCTTGGTAGATTTGAGGCGGTTATGGGCTTTATGTCCGACCTGCTCTATCTGCTTGTCATCTTTGCGGGCGGCGTGTTCCTAAAGCTTGGCTATATAGATAACGGCGACTTCGTCGCCTTCCTGCTCTATATTGGTATGTTCTTGAATCCCGTTCAGCGCTTTGTCTCGCTCTTCCAGCAGATGCAGGAGGGAATGAGCGGCTTCTCCCGCTTTATGGAGATTATGGACGAGCCTATCGAGGAGGACTTGGGAACAGTTGATATCGGTGACATCCGCGGTGATGTGGTGTTTGACAGAGTGACCTTCTCCTATGGCGAGGAGGGAAGCGAGGAACGGCCGATTATCAGCGAGCTTTCGCTCCGTATAGGCGCAGGCGAGACTGTTGCGCTGGTTGGCCCATCGGGAGGCGGTAAAACCACACTGTGTAACCTTATTCCGCGCTTCTATAATATTCAAGGGGGTAAAATAACCCTTGACGGTGTTGACATCAGGGATATAACCCTGGAGAGCCTCCGCTCAGGTATCGGTATCGTATCGCAGAATGTATTTCTATTTGATGGCACGATTCGCGAGAATATTGCCTACGGCATCAAGGATGCCACCGATGAGGAGATTGCGAGCGCAGCAAGGCGAGCGAATATACACGAGTTTATCGAGTCGCTGGAGCAGGGCTATGACACCGAGGTCGGCGAAAGGGGAGTCCGTCTCTCAGGCGGACAGAGACAGAGAATTGCCATTGCCCGTGTCTTTATGAAGAACCCCAAGCTCCTTATCCTCGACGAGGCTACAAGCGCCCTTGACAATGCCACCGAGATGCAAATTCAGGCGGCTCTTGAGGAGCTATCGCGAGGAAGAACGGTTATCGTTGTTGCCCACAGGCTCTCCACCGTCAAGAACGCGGACAGGATAGTTGTCCTCGGCACCGAGGGCATTCTTGAGGAGGGAACCCACGAGGAGCTGATTGCCCTTGACGGCGAATACAAAAAGCTCTATACCTACCAGTTCAAGGAGTGAGCTTTCTTGATAGTATTAAATAAAAACTCTAATCGAAATCGAAGAAAAACGAAGTTTTTCAACCTTATTATCTTTCAAATCTCAACATAGTAAAAAAGAGACACCGAATGCTCGATGTCTCTTTATGTTTTTATTCGGTTATGCCTGAAGGCGGAAGCCCTGTTTTTATTCGTTTATGCCTGAAGGCGGAAGCTCGGGTTAGATTTTGAAGAGGATATCTCCGTATGTCGGCACAGGCCAGAACTCACGGGCGGTAAGCACCTCCATGCTGTCGACCGCACGACGCAGGGCGTCCATCTTGGGTACGACCTGAGTCATATAGTAGAAGGCGGAGTCCTCCTCGTCGGTTTTCTTGACTGCCTGTGTCTCAACGCGCATAAGCTCGTTGTAGGCGGAGTAGGTCTTGGTGAGGAGGGCGGAGAGCTTCTCGATGTGGTCGCACTCGGCACCCGTGTCAAGATTTGGCAGTACGGAGCGCTTGCTTGCCACATTCTCCGAGAGCTTGCCGATGTAGGCGCTGACAGCGGGAATGAAATCTCGAATGGTCATCTCCAGCATTGTACGTGCCTCGATATTCTTAACCTTCCTGTAGTTTTCGAAGAAGATTTCGCGCCTGGAGCGCATCTCGGTCTCGCTCATAACGCCAAAGCGAGTGAAGAGGGCGATGTTTTTCTCGTCGGTGAAGTGGGCGTATGCCTCGGGGGCTGTGCGATAGTTTGCAAGCCCTCTTTCCTCCGCCTCTATGTGCCATTCCTTGGAGTAGGAGTTGCCCGAGAAGAGTATGCGCTTGTGCGCCTTAAGAGTATCGGCAATAATTGCGTCAACCTCGGAGTCAAAGTCCTTCGCCGCCTCCAGCCTGTCGGCAAAGTCCGAGAGCGACTCTGCCACCGCGGTGTTAATAACGATGTTGGCAAGGGCAATATTCTGGCTCGAGCCAACCATACGGAACTCAAACTTGTTGCCGGTGAAGGCGAAGGGGGAGGTGCGGTTTCTGTCGGTGTTATCTTTCCTGATGGCAGGAACACTCGCTACACCGAGGGACATATATTTTGCATCATTCTTGGAATAGGTAGAGCCCTCCGTGATGGAGTCAACTATCATATCCAATTCGTCACCGAGGTATATGGAGATGATGGAGGGGGGAGCCTCCGCGCCGCCAAGACGGCAGTCATTACCCGGGGTAGCCGCAGAAATGCGGAGCAGGTCCTGGTACTTGTCCACAGCCCTGACAACCGCCGCCAGCATAAGCAAAAAGCGCTTGTTCTGAGCCGGGTTCTTGCCGGGCTTAAGCAGGTTTACACCGGTGTCTGTGCCGATGGACCAGTTATTGTGCTTGCCCGAGCCTGCAATGCCCTCGAAGGGCTTCTCAGCCAAAAGACAGGCCATTCCAAACTTAGGCGCAAGACGGCGCATACACTCCATTGTAAGAAGGTTGTTGTCCGTGGCAATATTTGTGGTGCAGTAGATAGGCGCCAGCTCGTGCTGCGAGGGAGCAGCCTCGTTATGCTTTGTTTTTGCCGAAATGCCAAGCTTCCACAGCTCGATATCCAACTCGTGCATATATGCGGCAACCCTGGGAGGCAGACTTCCAAAGTAGTGGTCATCCATCTCCTGCCCCTTGATGGCGGGAGCGCCAAAGAGTGTTCTGCCACAGTAATAGAGATCGCGGCGCGCCTTGAAGTCGTCCTCCTCGATGAGGAAGTATTCCTGCTCGGCTCCCACTGTGGAGGTGACTCTCTCTGCGGTGGTGTCGCCAAATAGACGAACGATCCTGAGGCCCTGGGTGCTTATTGCATCCATGGAGCGGAGCAGGGGAGTCTTGTGGTCCAGAGCCTCGCCCGTGTAGGAGCAGAAGGCGGTGGGTATGTAGAGCGAGCCGTCCTTGACAAAGGCGTAGGAGGCAGGATCCCAGGCGGTGTAGCCCCTCGCCTCAAAGGTGGCGCGCAGACCGCCCGAGGGGAAGGAGGAGGCATCGGGCTCGCCCTTGATAAGCTCCTTGCCCGAGAACTCCATTATAGCCTTGCCGTGGCCGACAGGGGAGAGAAAGGCATCGTGCTTTTCGGCGGTGACACCGGTCAGGGGCTGGAACCAATGGGTGAAGTGAGTTGCCCCGTGTTCAATAGCCCAGTCCTTCATTGCGCCTGCTACCACATCCGCGATGCCGGCATCAATCTCCTTGCCTGTTGCAATTGTATTAAGTAAGGAACGAAAGACATCCTTGGGAAGTCTCTCGCGCATCACATCCTCGGAGAAAACCTGGGATGCGAATATATCCGATATACGCTCATAGCCGTTCATAATGCGACCTCGCTTCTGTCAAAAATACTTTTATTTATATATTATAAACGATGAATTGACTGTTGTCAAGAATTTTAATTGCAATATAGCCACAGAAGGTTGACTTTTACAGTCTCAGGTGGTATAATATTAAACTGGAATAGAATGACGATAAACATAAAGGACGAGCCTGATGTATTATATAACGCTTGACTTAGAGTGGAACCAAGCCTACGCGCAAAAGGCTATGGCTGTGCAGAGACAGCTTTCTGCAAGGCTTCGCGGCGAGGTCATACAGATAGGTGCTGTAAAGATGGACAAGAATATGAACATCTGCGGCTCCTACCAGATAATTGTAAAGCCGAAATACTACAAAAAGCTACATAAGCATGTCAGCGAGCTGACAGGAATAACCCAGGCGCAGATGGATATGGGAGCCAGCCTTGCCGAGGCGGCAGAGAGATTCCGCGCCTTTTGCGGAGAGGACTTTGTCTTTCTTACCTGGGGCCCCGACGATATCCCGATGCTGAAGGAGAACTTCAATGCCCACGGCATAGACCGCTCCTGGCTTGACAGAGTCTACGATCTGCAGCAGATCTTCAACCGCCAGACCGATGGCGAGACGAAGAAGCAAAGATCGCTGGAATATGCAATGGAGTATTTTGAAATACCGCAGAATCTCCCCGCTCACGATGCCTTGAACGATGCTTACTTCACCGCCCTGGTAGCCCAGAGACTTGACACGCCCACCGGTGTGCGTACCTATATGGAGGGTGAGAGGGAATTCCTTGAGGCGGATGTTATAGGCGATGCCGATGCGGGTGATGACGGATATGTCACCATTGGCGAGATGCTTGATGACGAGGTCGTTTCCTCTCCTGCCTGTCCGATATGCGGCAAGCCCCTAACCAGGGTAGAGAAGGCGCTTCACTCCAAGGGGCAAAGATATACCTTCCTTCTTAACTGCCCGTCTGACGGAGATATGCTGATGGTGCTGAAGCTGCACCGCAACTTCAACGATACCTGGCGCGCTCGCCGTACCCTCTCCCACGCAAGCGAGGAGGAGATAGCAGAATTACGCCGAGGACTTGAGCGCTCCACAGCCCGCAAAAAGGTTCGCCAGCGTAAGCCGCGCGGTCCTCGCCGCTTTGGCGCAGAGCCGAAAAACAAGGATTAACAAAAAAAGATAGCCAAATTCAAAATTTTTGTGAAAAACCTATTGATTTTTGCAAATCCCTGTGCTATAATTTAGATACAATCAATTGTGCTTTCTATTTCATAAACACTTACACATACGGAGGTATTCTATGAAATATGAAGTTCCTGTATGCGAGATGCTTGAATTTTGCACCGAGGATGTAATCACTACCAGTTATCCTGGCGCTGGCGAGGCCGACAACGGCGGCGTTGGTGACACCGGTCTCATTCCCAGAACCGGAACCCTTTCCGATAACGGTTTTGACAACGGCGCAAGCAACTAATCGCTACATAACCCCTGCCGATCCCCAATCGGCAGGGGTTTTTCTTTTTTCAATATATTGGTCGCCCTTTGCGTCTTAACAACCGAATGGGCTAAGGGGGCGGAGTAGTTAAGGACAAAGATAAATCCAGATAAAAAGCGTAGGATAAATGCAAGAATCTGTATTCTTTGCGCGAAGCGCCGCTTCGGGCAGGCTTAGCTTATAGCGGAAAGTGCCGTTCTCCAACAGACAGGCATATGTGCATCGGAGGACGCGGCGGTAGTGAGCAAGTTTTTTGAATAGATAGGGGCTTAGATTTTTAACCTTGTTTTTATCCTTATAAAAAATACGGGCGAGGCACAGATTATACTGTACCTCGCCCTTTGGGGCTTATGCCTGAATTAAGCAGCCACTTGTAGTGTGTGATTGCGCAAACAAGCTTTAATAAATGTTATATAAATCGTATTCTCCGTCGGTGCAGATGATTTTGGTAATGTAGGATTCATGACACCAGCTGTCAAATGCGCTTTCGTTCTTTTTTTCATAATTGAACAGCACCTTGAACTCCTCTACGGTACCGTTGAAGCGTACCGAGGTCAGATTGCCACAATACTTGAAAATACTTACAGTGCTTTCGCTCAAGTAGCTCCATTCCCAAGTGGTGGACAGATAGCGATAGTTTTCCATTGTCGGAATAGTGAACTCGCTGAGGGACAGACAAGCATTGAATGCTTCCTTGCCTATGCACTCAACCGAGTCGGTAAACTCAACACGGGTCAGCTTTGTACATTCCAGGAAAGCCCCCATTCCAACATTCTTAAAGCCTTTCGGGAATTTTACAGAGGTAATGTTGGTTCCTGAGAAGTCATGGTGCATATACATATCCGTTGTCCCCATACCGCATAGACCTATCTGGGTTATTCCCTCGGGGATAACTACATCGCCCGAAAGAGCTCGGGGAACATACAACAGCTCGGTGAATGCACTGTTATACAGAACACCTCCGTTGCTCGCATAAACGGTTGAGTCCTTAACATTTATAGCGGTCAAGGCATCAAACTGTGTTTTTTGTATGCGCACTCCACCTCTCATTAAGTCGCTTAGCAGAGCTTCTATATTGCCATCACCGACTATTGTCAGCTCGGTCAGCTGGTCGGGAGCGAGGCAGAGCTCGGCGAAGCTGTTAAACATAGAGCTGTGAAGAGTCAACCTTTTAACCGTGTCGGGGAAATAAAGGACATCTAAGGCATCGCTGTAATATTCGTTTTCTGTGTAGTAGAAAAATCCAACTACGGGAGCGCCGTCGGCAGAGGATATATCCAGACTCTCGCTATCAGACAGCACTCGCATAAGGATGGCGAAGGACTCTAATTCAGCGGTGCATCTGACGATATTTTGGTTCAGAATATCAGTGGAATATTGGGGAGCTCTGTTGCCGGTGTAAATCAGGTATTCTGCAACGCCGTCAGAGTAAAAACGATAGTTATAATACCAACTGTGACCGTTTCGGTATACCACATCCATATAACTCCTATTATAAGGATCTCGGTTGTTGCCGTTGCCGTTTTTGCTCTTAACGATAGCGTTAAGCTCCTCGCTCGATCCCTCATAAATTGCAATGGAGCTGTTGCCTGAGTAAATAGAGCTGTAGCTTTTATCTTCATCATTATAAACGAGGTTTGCAAGCGCGTAGTAATCTATTGATGATAGGGTCGCAGGCAGGAAGTAGAGGGGCTGGCCGATGACGCTTGCGATAAGTCTTGTCCTTTCGCTGTCAAAGAGCATTCCACTCGACAGAAGGAAGGAGGTATTTTCAGGGTCAAGCTCAATGCCCTTTACCTGACCAAAGAAGGCCTCGGTTTCAATTGATTTTACATTCTTGCCTATTTTTACGGTAAGCTCGGGACGGTGGGGGAGCTTCTTTATTGCGGTTACAGGGTAGGTCACGCCCTCATACTCCGCCTCGTCGGGAATAACTCCACGGAAAAGCTCGGTCGTGTCAACCACGGTAAGCTCGCCGTTTTCCAATTCATATATCAAGCCGCCGGCAGTTGAAGCGGGAAGCTGTATGCTCTCGCCGTACAGCGTGGTATATCTGTTGATAGAGCCGTTTATCTGGTTCCATTGGTCATTAAAGCGACCTGCATCCTCTGCGGAAAACGCGCAGTGCAGTGTTGCGCTCGCCGGTATATCCTTAAAGGCAAAGGCACCAAGGGTTTTCAGTGTGGAGGGGAGATATAGATCTGTTATAGAAGTACAGCCGGTGAGCGAGATCGCGAAGGTTCTATATCCCTCGCAAAGAGTTATGCTCTTAACCGCCGTGTTATAGAACAGTGTGGAAGAGCTTACCGCCTTACCTGCTATAGTATAGGGGATAACAAGGCTCTCGCCCGCATAGTCGGAATAAATGGAAAGGCTGATGTTCTCTCCTACAGTATACGCGCCGTGGGACTGCTTATATTGCTCAAACTCGGCGCAATCGCTTTCAACCGTGGCGCTATCATAGAAGTAAAGGGTCATCTTAGGCGAATAGGCCGAGGAGAGGAGATAGTCACCGCGAGAAATCAGGTTGTAGCCCTCGTCTCTTCCCAGGTGTCCCTCGTCAACTCCCTCAAAGAGGTAAGCATAGGGAATAATGTCGCCCTCGTTGACTGTAAGCTTATTATTTATCGTAGAGGTGTTGTAGGTTCGAACGCCATACTCGTCGGTATTGGCAAGGGTGAGCCTTACAAGCGTAAGCTCAACGGTGAAAAGCCCCTTTACGCACAGGTCGTAGTCGGTAGTTGTACCGCTTCCGTCAACCGCGCGAAGATAGAAGTAGTTGTCACCGTGCTTTACCGAGACGGTGGAAAGGTCAAACTCTCCGTAAGCCTCGCTGTCAAGCGCATTCGCTCTTGCCTCGGCGCTTTTATAAATCTTATAGGACACTCCGTTTGCTGCGGTCAGCGCCTTTGCAGGGTTGTACTTGGTGGGCTGGTTGTTACTCAAAAGCTGCTCGTGTATATACACTCCGTTGTCGGACTCGCTCTGATAGAAGCCGTCAAGCCTGAGCAGCTCGTCCTCATATACCAGGGAGCGCAGTGTAAAGGAGCCGTTTTGCACAATAATATCGAAGGACTCCTTGGCGTTTGCCATAGGAACCTCCTCGCGTATAGTTTCACCGTCTATTTCCAATTCGTCATACTCCCACGCCTGGAATGCCACATTGGTCTTTCCAGCAGGGAACCCACCGTCAAGAAGGCTATTAAGCTTTACCGTGGTTTTTTGAGGAGAAAGCTCCACCGTTACCGGCTCTCTGCCTGCAGGCGGAGTTATAGTAAACACATATTTGATAGCGCCCTTAATGCGATTGAATTTCAGAGTTCCGTCATTCTTGAGGCTGAAGGAGCCAAGCTCCTCATCGCCAATATCGATGTCGGGGGCGCTGTCTTCCTCGAAGGTCGCCTTGTTGTAGCCACAGAAGCATACATCTCCCTCGTGAAGGGCAACATCAGAGCGATGCTTGTACCAACCGCAGGATGCGTTGTGATAGTGGTGATATTGGTCAAAAGACCATTCATCGGTATAGCTGTGCTCGTGGGGAGTGTCGCCGCATCCCACAAGCAGCAGGCATAGGCACAGGAGAAGCGATAGAGATAATAAAATCCTTTTCATTTTTTTTAATTCCTTTCCTTCGGTAAAAAAAGCGCGCCAACCGAAGCTGGCGCACCGAAAAACGCAAACCCCGTTGTCGCGAAACAAACTTAACAGAATGGGAAACATCCTACTAAATTGGGATTTGCGGTTTTACACTTCCCAAAGTAGGACGGTTACAAAAAGGCATAATACACCCAGTTGTTTCCCTTTTGACTTTGCTTGCTATTAAGTTTGTTTCGCAACTATATTGTAACCTATTACTGTTTTTTTGTCAATAGAAAAAGAATAATTATGCCAACTGCAATCACCGATTTTATCAAAAACAGGATTTCAAAAGCCTTGCCCGTCAGTGTTCTGTTACAGATATAGTAAAGGGGCTGAGCCTTTCGCTTAATTAAAAGCTTTTGACTCAGCCCCCGGCTGTTGGTTTTGGTTATTATATCACTAAGGATATGTCCTTAGTCATCAATTCTCTTGACCTTATCTGCTATTGTTCCGTTGGAGCTGATGCTGAAGGTATAGTTGTTATTGTTATTGCGGATAATTACCTTCTCGGGCAGGACGACCGGGTTGTTTGTGGAGGTGCTGGAAATATCGTTTCCGCCAAAGCTCGGGAAAACGGTGATCTGTGTCTTCTTGCTTAATGTGAGGTTGTCGATAATAGTCAGGCTTGGCAGATAGCAGGTATAGCCAAAGTAGTGGTCATACCACTCGCCGCCAAAGATGCTTGCGTTGCCGGTGTTGTTGAGGGTAACATCCTTGATAAGCACGCGCCCCTCCCAAGTGCTTCCGTAGTCACCGCGGAGATTTACAACCCTGTTGGCATTGATAATGCAGTTCTCGATTATCAAATCGCCCGAGCCGATAGCCTGAATGCCCATATGCCCAAGCTCCGAGTTTATAATAGTGGTATTGTACATACCCTTATGGGCATCAAAGCGGGAGAGAACACAGCCGTCATAGGTCAGGTTCTTGCAGTAGTTCGTTCCCATAACTCCCCAGCGGGAGGTGTCGTTTATGTCGTTGGTTTGGGTGCAATTGCGCCAGGTCAGGGCATTTGAATTGTTGGCTGCAATTTCGTATGTTCCCATACTGTTGTTCTTGTCGGTCAGGAGCTTGTAGGTCTTGTGTCCTGTAAATACCAGGCTATCGAAGAGAACATTGTGCGCGTGACTGATAGAAACAAAGCCGTTATAGGGCGCGCCGTCCTCTCCCTCTCCCTCGATGGTGTGGGTAATATTACGCATAACAACATTAGAGCGAGAAATGCCGATCGCCCTTTGGTAATAGGTGTAATACCTGGGCGCCCTGTTTGCAATGGTGCGGAATGTACCGCCCTGTACGGTCAGTGTCGTTTCATCAATGGGATATGCGTAGGCGCTTGTTACCTCGTCATAATCCCAGAGCAGGGGTGTGCTTTCGTCAATATTGCCGTCCTTATCCACCAGGATAACC
>JAFTRB010000207.1 GCA_017462445.1 Clostridia bacterium | reverse complement strand
TCCTCTTCGACCGAGCAACAGGAAATCCCCTTTGTGTTGTAGACCTTGACACCATTATGCCGGGATACTCGGTAAACGATTTTGGTGACTCGATTCGCTTTGGCGCTACCACCGCTCTTGAGGATGAGGCGGACCTTACCAAGGTAAACTTCGATATTAATCTTTATGAGCTTTATGTAAAGGGCTTTATCGAGGGGGCTAAGGGCGGTCTTACCGAGGGCGAGCTTGAAATGCTGCCAATCGGAGCTATGATGATGACCTTTGAATGCGGAATGCGCTTCCTTGCCGACTATCTGAGCGGTGACACCTACTTCAGAATTCATAGAGAGGGACATAACCTTGACCGCGCCCGCAATCAGTTCAAGCTTGTTTCGGATATGGAAAAGCAGCTTCCCGAAATGCGCGCAATTGTGAAAAAATATTGCTGATTTTGGCATACTATAATTAACCCATAAAAGGAGAATACTATGATAAAGATTATTTACGGCAAAACCGCCTATGATGCGGGCATAAACGGAGCAAATGTCATTACCGAGCTTCTTAAGTCCAAGAGAAATGCGGTTCTCGGACTTGCAACCGGCTCCTCGCCCGTTGGAATGTACACAGAGCTTATCGCAAGATGTAACAAGGGCGAGATTTCCTTTGCCGATGTTAAAACAGTAAATCTTGATGAGTACGTCGGGCTTCCCGCCGACCATGACCAGTCCTACGCATATTTTATGTATGACAATCTCTTTTAGGGCGTAGACATCGATCTCGCAAACACCAACCTTCCCAACTGACTTGCTGCCGACACCTCTGCCGATTGCGCTCGTTACGATGCGGTAGTGGCATCTATGGGTGGTGTCGACATTCAGGTTATCGGTATCGGCAACAACGGTCATATCGGCTTTAACGAGCCTAGTGACTACTTCACCAAGGGCACAAGCCTCGTTAACCTTACCGACTCCACGATCGACGCCAACAAGCGCTTCTTCGCCTCTCGTGAGGAGGTTCCCACACAGGCGCTCTCCATGGGTGTAGGTCAGATTATGAATGCAGGCAAGATTCTTCTTCTCGCAATGGGTAAGGGCAAGGCGGATATCCTGGAGGCAGCTCTCTTTGGTGATGTTACTCCCGCCGTTCCCGCTTCCATTCTTCAGTTCTTCAAGGGTGAGGTAATTGTTTGCGCGGATGAGGATGCTCTCTCGGTAATTCTTAAGAAGCACCCCGAGGCTGTTACAAAGTAAAAACAATCAATAAATAAAATCCGCCCGGCGATTTATGCCCGGCGGATTTTTATATAAAAATAACACGGGTAGGCACTTAATTCTGAAAAACGCCTATCCGTGTCATTTTTTGCAAACTATTATTTACTTAATATAAACCCTCTTCATTCTGACTGCAACCTTGGGCTTGTCAGAGCGGTCGGTGGGATAGGAGGCAATCTCGTCAACAGTCTCCATACCTGATACAACCTTACCGAAGGCGGCATACTGTCCGTCAAGATGGGGGGCATCTGCGTGCATGATAAAGAACTGGCTGGATGCGGAGTTAGGCATAAACGAGCGAGCCATAGAGATTACTCCTCTTGTGTGGCGAATAGGGTTGTTGTGTCCGTTTGCCATAAACTCTCCAAAGATTTTCTCATCTGAGCCACCCATACCGTTTCCCAGGGGGTCTCCGCCCTGGATCATAAAGCCCTTGATGACTCTGTGGAAGGTAAGCCCGTCATAGAAGCCCTCCTTAACCAGCTTCTCAAAGTTTGCAACCGTCTTAGGCGCGGCATCGGGATACAGCTCAAGCTCGATAAGCTGGCCGTTTTCCATTTCAATTACTACCATAAATAAAATCCTTTCTGTTTTGTTCAATTTATTTTTTGTTTTTATTAATTCATCTGACCGTTCGGTTATATTTTATTTTTCTTTTGGGTATAATCTAAAAAAGAAGGGGGGACGGTATGTCACAGGAGTCATTAAAGAGGATTGCGCTTTTTTCCGCCGCTTTAATAGGCGGAGGAATACTTCTTTTTCTGTTTTTCAAATATGTGTTTCTTCTGCTTTTACCCTTTCTTCTTGCTTGGCTGATTGCCACATCTCTTGAACGCCCCTCGAGGGCTTTTTCGTCGCGCTTTGGTATATCGCAGCGCATAACCAGAGCAATATTGACCCTTTTGTTCACCGCTATCGCGCTATCTCTGTTTGGTCTTATTCTTTGGTTGCTCCTGCGCGAGGGCTGGCAGCTGATATCCCGCCTGGGCGAGGGTGGGGAGCTTCAAGCGCTTCTTGATAAGATAAGCGAGTATTTTTCAAGCGAGCTTGGTGAGCTGGGCGAGCTTATCAGCAAGGTATCCGGCAATCTTCTCTCGTCGGTTTTCAGCTGGCTTGGGGGCTTTCTTTCCTCCTTTGTCGGCGCAGTGCCCCACGCGGTGCTTTCGGTGATAATAACGCTGATAGCAGCCTTTTACTTTTCCCTTGACCTTGAGGTTGTGAACAAGAGCCTCGCGGCTCTCTTACCGGATAGTATAGCAGATGTTATAAAAAAATTCAAGGATGGATTTCTGAATGCTCTCGCAAAATACCTGCGGGCTTATCTTATCCTTATGCTGATTACATTTGCGTTAGTCCTTGTCGGGCTGGTTGCCATCGGCGCGCCCTATGCTTTTCTTCTGTCGCTGCTTATTGCGGTGCTGGATTTTCTGCCTATTGTCGGCGCGGGGACTGTGCTGGTTCCCTGGGGCATATTTGCTCTTGCTACCGGGCAGAGCGGCTTTGGCATCGGACTTTTAGTTTTGTTTGGAATAAACAGTATTTTAAGACAGATAATTGAGCCTAGAATTTTAGGTCACAATCTCGGAATACATCCTATATTGACACTTGTATTTGTCTATGTCGGTTATTCGCTTTTCGGTATAGTGGGGCTTTTCTTAGGCCCTGTTGCCAGCGTGGTATTAGAGCTTGCGCTCGGTAAAAATAATTCCCCCGATGTCGGCAAGAGCGCCTCTGTGTAGAGTTATAAGCTCCAGCCCCTCGCATTCAATCGCTCTTTTTATTATCTTGCCTGATAGATGCTCGTCAACGCTGCCGTTAAGATACACTCGCCCGTCAAAGACACCTCCGCACCCACCGATAAAGCCGTAGGGGTAGGGGGGCAAGGAAATGCTTCCGTCATCGATTAATGTGACACGGATGCCGTCCTGTGATAGGATTTTTGCCATTCCTCGGTCTGCGGTTATTGCCGCCCCGTCATTTAGCCTGAGTACAGTGCAGGCAGGGTAGCCCTGCTTGATTTTTCTTATCCTCATTCCCCTTTTTCGGGCTATATCTAAAGCGCCCGGGCTGGCAGTGTCGGTCTTGGCATATAGCGTATTGCCTATTA
>JAFTRB010000206.1 GCA_017462445.1 Clostridia bacterium | reverse complement strand
GGAAGGCTCCGTATCCCAGCTCCTCGATAGAGGAAGGAAGGGTGATGCTTGTAAGCTTATTGCAATCGTAGAAGGTCTCCCGGCTTACCGCGGTGTAGTTTCCACCAATGACTACCTCCTCAAGAGAGGTACAGCCCATACAGATACCGAGCGGTATTTCACCCTCGCCGCGGAGAACGAGCTTCTTAAGCCCGGTAGCTTCAAGGAGAATATAATCTCCAAACCCGACACCGCTCTCAACGACGAACTCCTCAAACCCCGCGCCTGAGAAGGCGTAATCGTCAACCGACTTAAGCGAGGTGGGATAGGTGAAGCTTTTGAGAGAAGTACATTTTGCAAGCGAATAAACGCCTATCCTTTCAAGGCTGTCGGGAGAGTAAGAGAAGCAAGCTTGGTGCAGCCGGCAAACATATAATCGGATAAATAGGTCAATGACGGCGGGATAACAACATTATCAAGCGCCTGACAGAAGGCGAATACATATTCGCCAATCTCGGTAAGGGTGGTGGGAAGAATAAGCTCGGAAAGCACGGAGCAGGATGCAAACGCCTTGGCGCCGATGCTTGTAATCGAGCTTGTCGACATATCCACCCTTTCAAGGAAGGTTGCTCCCTCGAAGGCGGAGGCTGAAACCGTAAGGATGCTGCTTGGGAAGTTCACCTGTACGATATCACGATTGTTCGAAAAGGCGGTGGATACGCTCTTTACGCCTGCGGGTATCGTAACAGCCACGCCGAGGACACGCTCTACACTGGCGCCTCCCTCGTTAACCATTCGCTTTATTATTTTGGCATGGTCGGTCTCGCGGAGGGTGCGGTTTATTCCGACGCCGTCGGCTTGAGTGTAATATTTTATGAGAATTCCGTCACCTACCACGGTGAACTCATCGGTTATACTGTTGTAAACGAGAGAGGAGCCAAAGGCGAAGCTGCCTATGCTCTTAACAGTTCTTGGAATATCCAGGCTTGTCCCATCCGGGGTAGTGGGAAGAATAATTCTCGAAAGAATAGGTGTATTGTAAAAGGCGTATTCTCCAATCGTCTTCAGCGACGGCGAAAGCGTAACGGTGGTGAGTGACTCGTTGTCCGCGAACGCGTGCGGCTCTATGTGAAGAGCATTTGGGGGAAGAATATATTTTTGAACATTCGCCTTTGGCGGAAGCATAATGACACTTAAGGTCTGGCGGTCATAAAGCACGCCGCCATCGGTGGAATAGCGGGGATTAGCAACCGAGCAACTAATCTCCTCTAAGGCCTCGCAGTCTCCAAAGGCAAATTTTCCAATGGAGCTTACACCCTCGTCAAGCTCTACCCTTTTAAGCAACGGGCAGGAGTAGAAGCTGCTGTCGCTAATGGTCTTTACCCCATCGAGCTTGACGCTCTCCAGCAGATTGCAGCCATAAAAGGCGCACACGCCAATGGTTTCAATTTTTCCGCGCGTGTCAAAGGACGTAAGCCTCTCACAGCCCGCAAAGCAATAATCAGGTATGCTTTTTATGCCGTCGGGAAGGGTTATGCTCTCGATGCCGGAGTAATAGAAGGCGGAGTCACCTATCGAAGTTAGTGTCTCGGGAAGGTTAAGCTCGCCAAGAGTTGCGCATTCATAGAAGGCGGACTCTCCAATGGAGACAAGCTCCTCGCCAAGATCAAGCTCATAGAGACCGGAGCAGCCGTAGAATGCCGCCCTGCCGACCGAGGTAACAGAGTAGCCGAGATGTATAACTCCGATGCTGGTCTTGCCATAGAATATCCCCTCGCCTATGGAGGTAACGGCGCGGCTATCGATTGAAGACGGCAGATACAGCTTTGTATCAGAGCCAAGATAGGATATCAGCTCGATCGTACCGTTGTCAAGGATTATGTATTCAAAATCCTCGTAAGTAAAGATCTCGCGCTCGGGCGGAGGAGGAGAGTTCAGAGATATAAATAAAATTGTCAAGCCAATGCCGATTGCCAGAAGAAGACAGATGGCAGAGATGATAATTATTTTTCCTGTTTTTGTTTTGAGAAAACCCATATTTTTTCCTTTATTTTTTATATATCTTAATAATTATATACGAAAAATATTTTGTTGTCAATAACACCTGCCCCGTTTCATTACTTTTAACCATTATTTTCGTCAAAATACACAGTGAAAATTTGTGTTTTGCTGTATAAATGCTGTAACGCAGGCAAAAATAATCAAAAAAGGAAAAGGAGCGGTATATGAAAAGGATTATTACAATTGTACTTTTGCTTGCGCTTGCGGTGTCGATGACGGCATTTACGGCACAGGCGGCACTGGGCAGCGGCGTTGCTGTTCTGGCGGAGGATGTGGTGGTTATAAAGAGCGGTCTTTTGGGGCAGAAGCTTCGCTTCACCGACTCGGACTTCAAATGCGCCTTCGCACTACCCGACTTTGAGAGCATAACTATTTGTACTCTTCCCAAATCCACCGAGGGAACTCTGATGCTTGCGGGAAGGCGAGTCAGCGAGGGGCAGACAATTAAAAGAAGAAATATTGGCGCTATGCTGTTTATACCGACAAGCGCGGAGGTGGAGGAGGCGTCCTTTACCTTTACTCTTAAGGGCGGAGCCGGTGAGAACGAGGCAACCTGTAAAATGCGCTTTTTGGATAAGGTAAACTATGCGCCCAAAATCGAAGGGCCGTCAACAGATGTGTTCCACACAACTCAGGAGATGATCTCCTACTTCGGAAGGATAGATGCCATAGATGGCGAGGGTGACGAGCTTGAATACATCATCGTTCGCTACCCCGAAAATGGCTACTTTGAATTCCTTGAAAACGGAGAATACAAATACACACCCAAAAGCGGCTTTACGGGCTACGATTCCGTAGTCTACGCTGTAAGAGACGAGTACGGGAACTATACCAATGCCCAAACCATTAAGCTTAAAACGGTGGAGAGAATGTCCGATGTCGTCTTTGAGGATATGAAGGACAAGGCAGAATACAATGCAGCGGTGGCAATGTATGCCCTGGGCGCAATGAATGGCAAATATATGGGGGATAGCTGTTATTTTCTCCCCGACGAAAGCATGACACGCGCCGAATTCATACTCGTTGCAATGAAGGCATCGGGAATAGAGAAGGACAGCGCAGCGGTAGCTACCTTCTTTGATGACAATGATAAAATTCCCGAGGCATATATGGGCTATGTAGCAACCGCCCAAAGGCTTGGAATCGTTGATGGCGAGTGGGAGTCAAACAAGCTGATGCTCCACCCGCAAAGAGAAATCACCCTCTATGAGGTAGCAGAAATATTGGCAAGGATAAATGGCTACGGAGATGATGAAAATGCAGTTTACAGCACAAACTCTACCGTGCCAATCTATGCAAGAGCCAGTGTATCAGCGCTGTGCACGCTTGGTGTCTTCGACGAGAGTGCAGAAAGCATAAACGGGCTTTATGTGCCTACCCGTGCTGAGATTGCAGAATTTTTATATAGGATAATTAACGCATAAAGCAAATAATTGTTTACAAAAAAGCTCGGCATATGCCGAGCTTTTTGTGTGTTAAGTGAGCGATTTTGCAATTTGGCGAGGAAGATCCGAGGGTGTCACTCCAAAGAGAGAATATTCCCTTGCAAGTGTGTCCGCGGCGTATGCGTGGTAGAACACACTGAGAGCCGACATAGCAAGAGGATCGCCCCCCTGGGCAATCATTGCCGAAAGGAAGCCTGCAAGAACATCACCGCTCCCTGCCTTTGCCAAAGCGGAGGAGCCTGAGGAATTGATTAAAACCTGTTTTCCATCCGTTGTTATCGTTCCGGCGCCCTTAAGTACGAGAATACATCTCTGCTCTGCCGCAAACTTCTTTGCCGCCTCTATTCTGTGAAGCTGGATATCGCTGACATTGTTGGCGCAAAGGCGCGAGAACTCCAGCGGATGCGGTGTAAGTATTACCGTTCTGACGGAATTTCTGATCAAGGCGAGAGACTCCTCCCTCTTATCCGCCAGAACATTTATAGCATCAGCATCCAGGATAAGAGGACCGCCCTCTGCCAAAAGGAGAGCATTTACAAGCTTCAAAAGCCCTTCACTGCAGCCCGAGCCGGAGCCGATAAGAGTGGCGCTTGCGCGAGCCGATGCCTCCACTATTGCACTTATATCATCATCGCTGATTTTCTCCATTTCGGGAATTGTTTTGTATATAGCCTCCGGGAACTTCATACATAGGGAGGCGACAAGTCGCTCCTCGCCCATATGAGTAACATAACCTACTCCTCCGCGCAGAGCCGCTTCAAGCGATAGAGCGCCTGCACCGGGGAACTTCTTTGAGCCTGTAATAAGCAATAGCTTGCCAAAGTTTCCCTTGCTTGAATTCTCCTCCCGTTTTGGCATCATTGCCCTTGCGCATTTCTCATCAACGAGGGTATAATTGAATTCAAACCGCTCCGACAAAAGCTTCTGTGGAAGAGCGAGGTCATCAAAGAGGATCTCGCCCACATAAGGCTTGGCGGGATATGAAACAAGCCCCGGCTTGATAAACGAGAGGACGACCGTCGCATTCATTGTACAGGCAAGCGTTGTATTAACGGCTCCGGTATCCGCATTTATACCAATCGGAACATCGATAGCGATCTTCAACGCCCGTACCGTTTCGTTTATTATACGGGAAAGGCGCTTTATCCTCTCGGGCGCTTCGCCGACAAAGCCTGTTCCGAATATGGCGTCAATTATGCAATCCGAGCCCGATATGAGCCTTTCAAGTTCATCATCTTCCGAGTATTCAATTATCCTGCCGCCCAAATCCCGATAGGCTGATAAAAAATGCTTGCCGCACTCACTCCTCTGCCCCATCGCAAAGACGTCAACCACTGTTATTCTGTAATCGGCAAATAAGAAGGTGGCGGCCGCATAGCCATCTGCGCCGTTGTTTCCCTTTCCCGCAAGTATTACGATGCTCTTTCCGATCTCAAGCCTTTCGCGTACCGCGCGTTCGACAGCCCTGCCGCTGCGAGCCATAAGCTCGGCGGTGGGAATACCAAGGCTTTGCTCGGCAAACCTATCTATATCTCCTATCTGCTGTGACAAAGCAAGATGCATAGCAATCCTCCAAACAATATAGCTTTACAGTGTTATTCTATCATATGTTTTTACTTTTTTCAATATATATTAAATAAAATGTACAAATATCTCTTTACAAATTGTTTCTTTTTTGTTATAATA
The DNA here is from genome assembly GCA_017462445.1 of Clostridia bacterium. Next base: position 8,667 of record JAFTRB010000206.1, on the reverse strand, counting down.
ACAGTAAAGATATTTACGGGAGGCTGGTATGTCAAACAAAATTATAATCACAATTGCGCGCCAATACGGCAGTGGCGGAAGAGAGATTGGCGAAAGGGTTGCCGAGGCTCTTGGCATACCGCTCTATGACAAGGAGATCATAGCGGATGCCGCATCAAGGGGCGAGCTTGACCCCGGAGTGCTTGTCCACGCTGATGAGACGGCGGCGAATAGCCTGCTTTATACCCTGGCAATGGGCTCAAATATGTTCGGCGCTACTATGCATTTCGGCTACAAGATGCCGCTGAATGACAGGCTCTTTATCCTCCAATCGGATGTGATAAAAAGCTATGCGCATAATGGCAGTTGTGTTATTATCGGCAGATGTGCGGACTATGTTCTGAGAGATGAGAAGAACCTGCTACGCATATTTATCTACGGAGATCTTGAGCATAGACAGGCCAGAATCAGGGAAAGACACCCCGAGGTAAAATCCTCTCAAATCATAGACATCATCAACAAGACGGATAAGCGCCGCGCCTCATACTACAACTTCTACACAGGAAACAAGTGGGGCAAGTATGATAACTATGATATGGCAATCAACTCCTCCACCCTCGGTATCGATGGAACGGTTGAGATGATCTGCGCCTATGCAAGAAGGATGCTTGATAAGGAATAAAGAAAAATAGAGAAGCAGGAATCGGTTTTCCCTTTTCCTGCTTCTCTTTTTTGTCTGGTGACATTCAAATTGGTAGAATTATACCCTATAAAGTTCAACCTTATCCCGGAGCATCCTTGCCGTATCCGCCATAAAGCGAGCCACCGTGGGGTAATACTCCTCGGGATAATTGTAGAAAAATCTGTCCGCCTCAAGAGTTATAGCGCCCTGATAATCCACCTCGGCAAGAGCCTGACAAACCGAGCCCCAATTTATTCTTCCCGCCCCCGGAAGGTTATGCTGGTCCTCCTTATAGTCATTGTCGTGAATATGGAGACAACCGATCTTCCCCTTGCCGATAGCCCGAATAAAGTTGTCCGGCTCACGGTCGGTAAGGGTTATATGCCCTATATCAACGCAGAGTGTGAACACCTCCGGATCGTTTAAGACATCGATAAAGCGGAGCATCTCCTCGGGCGAAGCGCAGGTATCGTCTATTATGCGACCGTTGTGCGGATGATATTTCCATATATTCTCAATGGCAATCTTCAACCCATTAGCCCTGGCAAGCGGCTTTAAGGCATTGTAGAACTCTATGTTTCTCTCAAAAAGCCTCTCGCCGTTGGTGCGATAGCGCTCAACCTCCGCATTTTGAATGGGATGAACAACTATGCTCTCGACTCCCAGCCTGCCCGCGATCTCAAAAACTCTTGGATATTCGGGGACAAGCTCGTCAAAAAGAGTGTTAATGCTCCAATGGAATGGGGCGTGCGCCTGAATGTATTTTATTCCGTATGCTTCCCGACGGCGAATCAGCTCGTCCACAACAAGGCTATAATTGTCCTGTCTGTGAAAGCTTGGTGCTGATGTGAAGGAGATATCAAGAGCGGTATATCCTGCATCGGCTAAAAGGTCGACCGCCTTAAGAATGCCCATAGTATTGGCAAGATGCCTTGTCTGTGTACAAATATCCATATTATACCTCAACTATCATTCCGTCATACGCAAGCTCAAAGCCATAGGTATCGGTATGCTTAAGCATATCCTCGTAGCCTACATCCTTGCCGTTGTGAGAGAAATGAGTGGCTATGCAAATTGTGCATTCGTCAATATTTCCCTGAGATATCAATGCCTGCTTGACGGCGAAATTATCGATAAGCCCCATATGGCCGACAACCTCGCCGTATTTTTCCAGCGTATTGACAAAGCCAAAGGTGCAGTCGAAGCTGACTATGTCAAAAACAATTCCGCTTTTTGCCAGCCAATCATAGGTCTCGGGCAGAAGCCTTCCGGTATCGTTAAGGAGGAGATAGCTCTTCCCCTCCCTGACTATTGCATAGACAAAGGGGTGGGGGGTGCCGTGGCGAGCAGGCAGAGCCGTTACCTCATATTCGCCCACCGATGTAGTCTCGAAGGGCTTAAGCACGTGAAAGCGAACTCGGGTTTGATTTGTAAACCGCTTTACAAGCTCAGGCTCCTTCATTACCTCGGCAACCATATCCTCCGAGCCAAAGAAGGTCAAGGTCTCGTTCTTTACAGCATTGGAAAAGGAGGTCGTTCTGTACTGGGTCTGCTGAGCTGTAAAATGGTCATCGTGAACATGGGTGATAAGCACATTATCAATCTGCGAGAGATTTATATCATACTCCAAAGAATGCATATATGTATCAGGACCGTAGTCGATAAGAAGCGAGTCATCGATAAGCTGCTGGGCGCGTGTTCTTACAAATCTGCCCTTTCTTTCCCTTGCCTCACGGCATACAGGACAATCACAGAATATGCCGGGAATAGCCTCGGCTGCCGCTGTTCCAAGAAACTGTATCTTCATTTTTCCCTCCTTGGGTTATTGTTGTCTATCTATATTTTACAATTAATACTTCCTTTTGTCAATAATAAAAACGCCCCAAGGGGCGTTTTTATATAATTATCCGATTATTTCCTCAACCATTGCAATCAGCCGCTCTTGAGCCTCGGTAAATGCCTGCTTTTCGTTCTCAAACTTATACGGGTTGTCGAACCTGACGTTGGTTAGCGCATTCACACCGTTGAAAAGCTGCAGATGAGGCTCCAGGGTTATGACAAAATCCCTGCCTACTGTAAAATGAGCGCGGAGAATTTCTGCAATATTCGCCTTTCCAAGACCGGGAGGAACAATTGCCCCCTCGGGGAGAGAATCCTTGATATGGAAGTAATCAATATATTCCTTTAACAGGTTGTATGCGTGGGGATATGACTCGCAGCCGTCAAGGACAAAGTTGCCCATATCAAACACGGCGCGAAGCCTGCCTCCAAAGTGGTTCAGGATATCGAGGCATTGCTCTGCGTTTTCACCGTATATGCGTGCCTCGTTCTCGTGGCAGAGGGTGATACCGTATTTGTCGGCTATATCGAGCATCTGCGAGAGGCGCTCCAGGACCTCGGGGCGGCACTGCTCGCGCGTTTTGCCCTCGGGGAGATAGAAGCTGAACATGCGGATACGGGAGGCGCCGAGAATGTTGGCTATTTTGCATACCCGTTCTGTTAACCCGAGGTGGGGGGCAAAATCATCATCGAGAGAGATCTTTCCAAGGGGCGAGCCTAAGGAGTAGACGGATATTCCATTATCGTCAAGAGCTTTGCGAAGAGCCCTTGCCTCCTCGTCGGTATATGTAGAAATATTGCGTCCCGATATGAAGCGAGGCTCAAGATGGGTAAAGCCGTACGCCTTAAGCGCCTCTATCTGCTCCGCCAGGTTGTGGGAATATTCATCGGCAAAGGCGGAAAGTATGATTTTTGCCATACTAAACCTCCTCGGGAATTGCGATAACCGCTTCCTCACAGCCCGAGGCTATCGCCCTCTCTATTGCATCAAGGACAAAGACGGGAGAGATGAAGTCGCGGATAGTCTGTTTGCTTGCCCCACCCTTAAGAAGCGAATAGAACTCATCGAACTCAGCCCTGAAAACACTGTTATCGATGGTGAGGCTTCGATTCTCATCTCCGTCCTTTGTTCCAACAGAGGCGCAGTATGTGTATACGCCGTCGGTGTAGGTGGCAAAGACCGTGTAGGTTGCATATTTCACCGTCAGATGTATGCTTTTGCCCTGGCATCTTGCCGTAACAGAGGTCGGGTAATAGCCGAAAATTTCCTGCATTATCTGCACAAGATGCTGAGAATAGAACCAACAGCCACCGTAAATATTATCCATTGAGATGGGGGCGCGGACATATCCGTTGATAATCTCGGAGCTTTTTGCCTCGGCAATAGCCTTAAGCTCTCTTACCTCCGTCGCGTGAATACAGGATGAGCCTCCTGTACACCTTATTGCGTTTTTCTTCAGTAGTCCTGCCAGCTCGAGCGCCTCGGTGACAGAGGCTGTTATCGGCTTATCGATGAACATAGGAATTCCGCTCTCAAAGTAAGGCAAGGCATATTTGAGGTGATTTGCTCCGTGGCGAGCGGTGACAAGTACACCGTCTATTTTGCCGACAAACTCGTCATAGCTTTTGGCGCAGTAAACACCAAAATCCCTCTTCATTCTTGCTATTGCATCCTCGTCATCCGAATAAACTCCGACAACCTCGATATCTGTAAAGCCGCCCTCCTTTATATAATTAAGAAAGGAATCTGCGTGAGAATTCTCACAGCCCAAAATAGCAATTTTATACATAATCTCTCCTTATCCCTCTATGGTGGGGTACTTCAGCGGAAGAGGATTCTCCGCGTGTACCTGCTCGATAACCGAGATAACATCCGCCGCCATCTCGGGAGTTACTGTCATAGGCGCGCCCTCGGTGATAAGCGCGTATACCTGGCGGTAGAAGGCGTCTACCGCAGAGGTGAAGGCCGAGCCTTCGAACTTGCCCTCCTCCTCGTGGGTGATTAGCTTCTCGCCGCAGTACATTGGATAGCCCTCCGCATCGGCAAGAGAGGAGAATATTACAGGTCTGTCAGGATTTTCGCCCGGGGTAATGTACTTCATCTTATAGTCGGCAGTTGTGCATTTGTAGGTACCGAGCGAGCCCTGAAGCTTGATGTTGAAATCGGAATATGCGTCGATGGAGCTGATCTCTATATCCACCACGGGTGCGCCCGGTGCGGTTAAGATGATCTTGGCGTAGTCCTCTCCGTCTCCCGAGGTAAGCGCGGTATCAAGGCGCGAGAACACAACCCTATAATCGGGCGAGAAGCCAAGGAAGCCTAAGGCCATACCGATGGGGTGAGGCCCGGTATTGTATACACTGCCTGCGGTGCGGGAAAGGAGCGTCTGCCAATCCCATCTGCGGGAAAGTCCGTTGTAGTGTATGGAAATCTGCTTGATGTCACCGATAACTCCGCTGTTTATTACCTCCACCGTCTTTTGGTATATCGGGGCGAGGAAGGTCTGCTGGAATACGGCAAGACGAACGCCCTGTCTTTTTGCAAGGGCAATGAGCGTGTCGCACTGCTTGCGAGTCTCGGCAAAGGGCTTTTCGACAACGACATTGAAGCCGTGGGTGATCAAGTCGCGTGTAACGGAATAGTGATCGTCCGAATAGGTTGCGTTTACAACAAAATCGATATCCCTGATGCCGTAAAGCTCGGTGTACTCGGCAAAGCTTTTGCAGCCCGGGTATTCCTGCTCCGCTCTTTCGCGGCGGGAGGCATCGCGGTCAACAACATATGCCACCTCGATGATATCGTTATTCTCGCTCTTAAAATAGGCTCCGTGGATATCCCTTCCACTTCTGCCCTGTCCAATGATTGCAATACGAAGTTTGTTTGCCATGGCGGTTCTCCTTTTATTAATCAATTCTAAATCAATTATACAATCTTACAAATCGTAAGTAAATATCAAAAAATTAAAAATCATATTGCAAAATGTGTACTGATGGTTTATAATAACAGAAGGAGGGCTTTACAATGGAAAAACAAACACTTACGCATATAATCGGAGAGGGCTTTGTGGTAGACCGAGGTCTTGTATTATCTCCCAACCCCGACGATTATCCGCCGCATATACATGACGCCTGGGAGGTCCTGTTTCTCTTAAGAGGAAATGTGTCCTACAAGGTAGAGGGAAAGAAATATCAATTGAAAAGAGGAAATCTTGTCTTGACTCGTCCCTCTGTGTTCCACCAGATCCAGCCAACCCACGAATCCACCTACGAAAGATACAATATCATTATTGACCCAAGAATTATTCCGAGGGCTATTAAGGACAGGCTCCCCTGCGCTGATGTTTTCTCCTGCCGGGAGGAGCATAGGATATTTGACCTGTTTGAGCGCTTTGACGACTATTCTCAGGAGAATGACAAGGAGCTTTTGCTCAGGCTGTGCGACAACATCATAGAGGAAATTCTCTACAATCTTACGATTATTGCGCCGATGGCAAAAAATGATATGGCTTCAAATCCGCTGGTTAATAAGGCGCTGGCATATATCGATGAGCATCTTGCCGGAATAAGCGGAATTGACGAGATTTGCGAAAACCTCTATATCACAAAGAGCCATCTGCATCATCTCTTTTCAAAGGAGCTGGGAGTCAGCCCAAAGCAATATATTACATCAAAGCGGCTGATGCTGGCGCAAAAGCTGATTCGCCACGGCAAAAAGGCTACCGAGGCCGCGGTCGAGGTGGGCTACGAGGACTATGCTACCTTCTTCCGCAACTATAAAAAGCAGTTTGGCTTTAGTCCCTCCGAGCAGCTTTCTACATTAACCGAAAGGCTTATCCTTGCATAATCCGCTCTCCCTATTATAACAAAAAACGCCGAAAAATCGGCGTTTTTGTTTGTTTTGTTCTATTTTAGTCTGATTATTATACTCTGATCCGCTATAACTGCGAGCGATAGGGGCTACCCTGAAAATCAAAAGCTCTCGGGGTATACACCCTCTGCCTTGAGAGAACGGAATGCCTCAACCACCATTGCCTTGTCCTCCTTGTAGGTAACTCCGTACCACTTATCCTCATTGTCAAGAACGCGGACATCTGCCTTGCCCTCTGTGACCAGATCGGAGACAACGCCGGGAAGGAAGAAATCGCATTTCTCGGGGTTCTTGGGCAGATTGGTATCAAGGAAGTGGGGGAAGCGCGCGCGGCACTCCTCAAGATAAGAAGGAGTAAAGCCCCACAGGTTCATAGAAACGAGTGTCTCGGGGTCAAGGTCATAGTCGACGCCATCCTCGGTGAAGTAAATTTCGCCACTGGGGCGGATACCGATCTTGGTGCGCTCAACAATCTCGGTAAGCATACCGTTTTCATAGGAGCAAACGCCACGCGAAACAGTTCCCTGCTCGGTTACGGTATTCTTGATGCGGTAGCCTACCATAGCATAGTGGTATTTGCCATCGTCATTTGTGTTCTTAAGGAACTCATAAATTTTCTCGAAGGCGTGCGCTCCGTAGTAATCATCCGCATTGATTACAGCGAAGGGCGCATCAACGGTACCAAGGCAGCACATAAGCGCATGGGCGGTGCCCCAAGGCTTTTTCCTTCCCTCGGGAACGGCGTAGCCCTCGGGGAGCTTATCCAGCTCCTGATATACATACTTAACATTAATATTCTTTCCTGCAAGGTGAGCATCCATCACCTCACGGAATTCCTTCTCTATCTCGTGCTTGATGATAAAGGTTACATCTCTGAAGCCTGCCTTAATTGCATCATAGATAGAAAAATCGATGATAATGTGGCCCTGCTCATCAACAGTGTCGATCTGCTTGAGTCCACCGTAACGGCTACCCATTCCTGCAGCCATTATTACAAGTTCGGGGTTTTTCATTTCGTATCTCCTTTATAAAGTTTTTTCTATCTCAATTATAAGATTATAGCTGAATATTTTCAAGTAAAAATCCGCCTATAATTTTGTAATATCGAACAAATGTGGCACATTTTACAAAAGAATCATTTTTCTATTGCTTTTGCCGCATAGATGGTGTAGAATAATAAGAGAACAAATTTTTTGGAGACACAATGCGCGAGTTGATTGTAAAAAGGAACGACGCAGGACAAAGGCTGGACAAGTTTATAACGAAGGCGCTTGACCTCCCGATGAGCCTGCTTTACAAGTCCATAAGAACGAAAAAGATAAAGGTTAACCGAAAGAGGGCGGAAATATCCACCGTTCTCGCCGAGGGAGATACAATACAGTGCTTCCTCCACGAGGACCTTTTCGCCAAGCTTGACGGCGAGGGCAAGGAGGCTACCGACTCGCTGGGGGCTGTGCGTGTAAGTCTTGATATAATATATGAGGACGAGAATATTATACTTGTGAATAAGCGCCCCGGGGTGTCTGTACACGAGGATGACAGCTCGGTGAATAATACCCTTATACTGCACATTCAGGCTTATTTATATCAAAAGGGAGAATACAATCCGCTTGATGAGCAATCCTTTGCGCCCGCACTGTGCAACAGGATCGACCGCAACACCGGCGGAATTGTAATTGCGGCAAAGAACGCCGAGGCTCTTCGCATAATGAACGAGAAAATCAAGCTGCGAGAGATTGACAAGTTCTATCTTGCCGCAGTACACGGAATTCCCGAAAAGCGAACCGACACGCTTCGGGGCTATCTGATTAAAGACGAGAAAAGCAACCTGGTAAGGGTGTTCAAGGCAAATCCTCCAAGAGGGGCGAAGGAAATAATTACCAAGTACAGAGTTGTTGCTACCGCCGGGGATATCTCGCTTATCGAGGTTGAGCTTTTGACCGGAAGAACACACCAGATCCGCGCGCATATGGCATCAATCGGGCATCCGCTTCTGGGTGACGGAAAGTACGGAGTGAATAAGCAGGACAGGCGCGAGGGCTACAAGTATCAGGCGCTCTATTCGTACAGGCTTCGCTTCTCATTCAAGGGCGAAAAAACGAGCCTTGATTATTTGAACGGCAGAGAATTTTCCATACCGAAAAGAGAGATATATTTCACAAAGGAGTTCTTTTAATACTAAAGGGGCTGCTTCATTTAGGCATAACCGAAAAAGAGCGAAGATGTCGAAAAACGCGGCATCTTCGCTCAAAATTTTATATTTTTAGTTTTCTTATTATTAGTTTTCTAAGGTTGAAAT
>JAFTRB010000205.1 GCA_017462445.1 Clostridia bacterium | reverse complement strand
GTTCTTTCTCGGATCATCTGTGTATATGTAATCGATATTCTTTGCCATAAGCATTGCATCTGCGCCAATCTCGGCTGCCCTGACAGCGCCCGTTGTATCGGTGGAGAGGAAGGGAATGCCAAGCCCGGCACCGAGGACAACTATGCGTCCCTCGTCAAGATGCCTTTTCGCTATATCGGCAGAATAGACATCTGCCAGGGGGTACATAGGAACCGCGGTCATCACAACCGCCTCTCTGCCCGCACGCTCGATTGCCTCCTTAAGGCAGATAGCGTTGATAACGGTGGCAAGCATACCCATACGGTCGGCAGAGGTTCTGTCCATCTCACCGCCCTGTCTGCCGCGCCAGATATTACCCGCGCCTACAACCACAGCCAGCTCATAGCCTCTGTCAGCGCAGGTCTTAAGCGCCTCGGCCACCCTATCCACAAAGGCGCTGTCATAGATGTCGCCAGAGCCGTTTGCAAGAGCCTCGCCGGACAATTTAAGCAAAACTCGTTTCATAAGAATCTCCTTGTCGTCTTTTACTTCTATTATTTTACAACAAACTTGACCGTTTGTAAACACTTTTATAAAAATTTATAAAAATTTAAAAATTATTTTACTGCATCCCCGAAGGCCTGCTCGTTTATCCTCTTAAGCTCCTCGATTTCATCCACCTCATACCTCAGCTTAAGAAGTCCCATAACTATTATTTCAAGCTCCATAAATTGACACGGGTGTCCCCCATTTCCCTTCCTTGATGAAATTATAGCAAAAAAACAGAGATAGCGAATACCTCTGTTTTTTCAAAATTATTTTTTGAGCGCTACCGCGCGACGCGCCTTGTCGGCAATGTTTGCGCTGGTAAGTCCGTAAAGCTCGAGAAGCTCGGGAACCTTGCCGCTTCTGCCGTAGCTGTCCTCTACTCCGACACGAAGAACCGGAACAGGACAGGTCTCGGCAACGACCTCGGCAACGGCAGAGCCAAGACCGCCTATGATGTTATGCTCCTCGGCGGTAACGATAGCGCCTGTTTTCTTGGCACACTCGGTTATCAGAGCGGAGTCGATAGGCTTGATCGTGTGAATGTTGACAACACCGGCATCAATCCCCTCGGCCGCAAGCATCTCGGCAGCCTCAAGAGCGAGATGAACCATATAGCCGTTTGCAATGATAGTGACATCCTTACCCTCGCGATAGGTAACTCCCTTGCCAAGCTCAAATTTGTAGTCGGGCAACAGCTCCTTGGTCAAATCGGGAACTGCGAACCTGCCGAAGCGGAGGTACATAGGCCCCTCATAGGTCATAGCGCACTCGACCGCTGCATATGCCTCGGTGGCATCGGCGGGAGAAACAATAACCATACCGGGAATGGTACGCATAAGCGCAATGTCCTCGTTACACTGGTGGGTCGCTCCGTCCTCGCCCACGGTTATTCCGGCGTGGGTTGCTCCAATCTTTACATTGAGATGAGGATAACCGATGCAATTACGAACCTGCTCGAACGCTCTTCCTGCGGCGAACATTGCAAAGGAGGAGGCAAAAACCGTCTTGCCTGTCGAAGCAATACCCGCAGCAACGCACATCATATTTCCCTCAGCGATACCGCAATCGAAGAAGCGGTCGGGGAACTTTTTCTTAAACATACCCGTCTTGGTTGCCGCGGCAAGGTCGGCATCAAGCACAAGGAAATCATATTTCTCGCCAAGCGCCGCAAGCGCCGCGCCATAGCTTTCTCTGGTAGCCTTCTTATCTGCCATCTCAGTCACCTCACTTAAGCTCTTCAGCAATCTTAGTCAAATCAGCAATGGCAACCTTGTACAGGTCCTCCTTGGGAGCCTGACCGTGCCACTCACACGCATTTTCCATATAGGAAACTCCCTTACCCTTAACCGACTTTGCAATTATAACGGTGGGCTTGCCTTTTACTGTACGGGCGGCGGCAAAGGCTGCCTCGATCTGCTCAAAATCGTGAGCATCAATAGAAATTACATTCCAGCCAAATGCCAAGAACTTTTCATCGTGGGGGGTTGGGTTCATAACCTCGGTGATAGCGCCATCGATCTGCAGGCCGTTCCAGTCAAGAACGCAGACAAGGTTATCAAGCTTGTAGTGAGCGGCAAACATAGCTGCCTCCCATACCTGTCCCTCCTCGCTCTCGCCGTCACCGACAACGGTGTAGACCCTGTAATCCTTGCCAAACGCCTTGGCGGAAAGAGCCATACCGCAAGCGGCGGATATGCCAAGACCAAGCGAGCCTGTGGACATATCTACACCGGGAACACCCTTCATATCGGGATGTCCCTGAAGACGGGAGTTGGTCTTGCGCAGTGTCTTGATCTCCTCCTTAGGGAAGAAGCCGCGCTCGGCTAAGGTAGCATATAGCGCGGGGGCAGTATGCCCCTTGGAAAGCACGAACCTGTCACGATCCTCCCACTTGGGCTGGTCGGGGCGAATGCTCATTTCCTCGAAATAGAGGTAGGTCATTACATCAGCAATAGAAAGCGATCCGCCGGGATGTCCGCAGGCTGCGTTATACACACCCTCGATAATACTGAAGCGGATGTTATTTGCTGTGCGCTTGAGTGATAGAAGCTTTGATTGTTCCATACTGTCCTCCGTGGAATTATCTTTATCGTTAATATTGTACTATAATAAGAGATTATTGTCAAGCGAAATTTAATTATTGTGCTTTTTTGTCGATTTTGCTCTCTTTGGCTGAATCGTTCCCTTTTCTTTGCGCATTTTGCCCTATACTATCGCCAATCCAATTCATTGCTATTTGTAAACTATTATTTACTATAACAATTCAATAAAAACAAAAAAATCTCACACGGGGTAACCCGTGTGAGATAAAATTAAAATCTTTCCCTTGTTTTGAACTGAACAAAGAAGCCGGCTATGGCAATTATCAGAGTGAAGAGGAGCATACCCAGCCACTCGCGCCCTACAAACAGCTCCCAGGTGGTGAAATCGTAGAAATACCGAATAACAGTTGCCGCGCCAAAGCCACCAAGCATTGCCGTGCCCGCCATCTCGATGTACTTGCGCAGAAGAAACGCCAGGACTATTGCCGCAACCGCCGCAATAAGAGCAACAACAAAGTTGCCTGTAAGCGGAACGATCATACCGCCGCAGAACACGATATAGACGCTGTATCCCGCCGCGATTGCATAAAAGAGTATGTAAAGAAGCTTGGAAAGAACTCCGCTGACAACTCCTCCAACAAGTCCTATTACCCAGGTAGGAAGAGTGGGTATAACAGGCAAAACCAACGGAGATAGCCAATATACTCCGCATATAAAGCCGGCAACAAAGAAGGCCGTGAAACGAAGGACAGAGAACATCTTCTTGCCAAACAGCGCAACTATAAGCGAAATAAGTCCCAGGGCAATAAAGATCCATATGCCGATAATAGAGAGGAATTCCCAGGTAGCATTCCACCAGGCGAGGATGTTTGTATTTGTCTTGATATTCTCTATCAAGCCTATTATTCCACTGTAAATAACATCAAAGCCAAATCTGGCATTTACAACGTTGTCAAAAAAGGATGTTAAAGCCTCCATAAGCACCTCCCCTTCTAAAATACATTTATTGTTATAGTATTATAACACAAAACAAAACCCGTGTCAATAGAGCGGCATGTGGTATTTTTTTGAAAGTTTGTAAACTTTTTTCCCAAAAATGTCAGTTATTACCTGAAATCTAATATTTTTGACTATTATTTTATTTATCCACTAAAAAATCCCCCGATTGGGGGATTTTTCAGTATCTGGCTTGACTTCCAAGAAACGCTCTCGTTTTCTCGCTGCTCGGATTATCAAAGACCTCGAGAGGCGTGCCAAGCTCCTCAATAACTCCATCAGCCATGAATATAACCTTATCGCTTATTCCACGCGCAAACTCAAGCTCGTGCGTTACGACAATCATTGTACGGTCATCGGTTTTAAGCTCCTTGATAACCTTCAGCACCTCGCCTGTAAGCTCGGGATCGAGGGATGAGGTCGGCTCATCAAAGCACAGAATATCGGGTGAAAGCATAAGAGCGCGCGCTATTGCTACTCTCTGCTGCTGGCCTCCCGAGAGGAAGCAGGGATACGCATCCCTCTTGGCTAATAGCCCTGTGGCAGAAAGAATCTCGGTTGCCTTTTCCTCTATGCCCTCAATTATCTGCTTTTTATTTTTGTTGAAATACGCCTTGTCTCTGTTCTTTGCGTGGAGAATTGGCGCCAGTGTAAGATTTTCCATAACGCTGTATTGCGGGAAGAGGTTGAACTGCTGGAATACAAGTCCCATGCGCTTCTGCGCCTCGGGATGAAGCACAGGCTTGCCATCCTCTACATAGAATACCCTCTCGCCTGCAATATAAATCTCGCCCTCATCGGGTGTCTCGAGGAAGTTCAGGCAACGAAGAAGGGTTGTTTTTCCGCCACCCGAGGAGCCGATAATGGAAAGGACCTCGCCTACCTCAAGGCTGAAGGATACACCGCGGAGAACCTCGGTATTACCGAAGCGCTTTTTAAGATTTTTTACCTCCAGAATAGCCATATAACCTCCTTACGCCTTGAAATAATCCAGCCGCTTCTCAAAATATGAGAAGAGAATGGTTAAAAGGCCGACAAACAACAAATAGAAGCCGCCCGCATAGAATACCGGCCAGATCAAGCCTCCCGTGGTGAGAGCATTCTCGCCCCAGTACATAAGCTCGCAAACGCCGATTACATTAGCGAGGGCTGTATCCTTTACCAGAGTGATAACCTCGTTTGACATCGGAGCAAGCACACGCTTGACAACCTGGAGGAGGACAACCTTGAAGAACGCCTCCGTTCTCGTCATACCGAGAACCTGGCATGCCTCATACTGCCCCTCTGAAATGGACTGGATACCGCCGCGGAAAATCTCCGAAAAATATGCCGCGTAGTTTATTACAAATGCCACAAGAGCGGCAATAAATCTGGTAGAAATGGTCTTGTCGAACCAGAGCCAGCCTGTGTTCATTGTGGGCCAGACAAAGCCAAAGAGAAGGCCCGGAACATAGAATACAACAAATATCTGAAGCATCAACGGTGTTCCGCGGAGAACCCAGACAATCAGCTTAAATGGAATTGACAACGGCTTGAAGCGCGACATTGTACAGAAGGATATCAAAAGACCAAGGGGTAAGGACAGCAGAAGAGTGAATAAAAAGAGGAAGAAGGAGGATGAAAAGCCCCCTAAAAGCTGCCCGGTAATAGTCCAAAAGGTTTGCATTAAAAACTCCTAAACATCAAGATACCTACCTCGCCCTGGAGCGAGGTAGGATAAGTGTGAATTAATCAAGTGCCTCAAGGGCGGTGTCGTTAAGAACGACCGAGCCGTACTGCTCTACAAGCTCATCCATCTTACCGTTATCATAATACTTCTTGAACACCTCGTTTAAGAAGGCTACCATATCAGAGCCTGTGCGGCATCCAACTGCGAAGATCTCACGGTTGAAGGAGATGGTGTCGGGGTCGATCATAACGAGATCTGCATAATTGCCCTCGCCAACAAGGCCTGCTGCCATGGTCTGGTCGATGATTGCAACCTCGCTCTGCCCGCTTGTAACCTCAAGGAGCGCGCCGGCCTGGTTCTCTACGCGGCTGATGGTCTCACCCTTAACGGTCTCGGTAGCGGTGATATCACCAGCAGAGCCGTCCTCAACGGCAATCTTTGCGGTCTTGAGAGCCTCGATGGTGGTGTACTTGCCTGCATTAGCGGCAGTGGTAACAACAACCTGCTTGTTCTCTGCGTAGGAAACGGAGAAGTCCATAGCCTCGTCGAGGTCATCGGATGCGGTCATACCGTTCCAGATAAGGTCAATGTTCTTGGACTGAAGCTCTGCTGTCTTCTTCTTCCAGTTGATAACAACGAACTCGATCTCAACACCAAGCTCCTCGGCTGCGAGCTTTGCCATATCTGCGTCAAAGCCGATCCAGTTGCCGTCTGCATCAAGATAATCCATAGGAGGATACTCGGTTATACCAACAACGAGCTTGCCCTTGGACTGGATGTATTCCTTGTCGGTCTGAGCGCCGCCGCAGGATGCGAAGGCAAGGAGGCAGGTTGCCACCATAAGAAAAATTGCAATAAGTTTTTTCATTTTCTTTTCCCTTTCGTTACTTAACAGCGCCCTCTTGGTATGTAGATATTGAATTTACCCTTCGGTTTTGCGCCGCTTTAGTTCATTGAAGTGACTACATTATATACCCTTTGCCCTGATTTGTCAATACTTTCTTCAAATAAAGTTTTGGAATTTTTGAATTTTGTAAAGGCTGTACAACAGGGCTTCACTTTACCAAGATAAACTGTGCAGTTTGACTAACTAAAGTGGCGGAGGCGAACGGTCAGGGATAAAAGAGGAAGCCATAGCGAGTACCGCTAACGTATATATAAACGCCCACTCTCGCGGGTGGGCGTTTATATCAGATATCTATATTATCCTCCAAAGCAAGAAAGATATTATATACGGTCAGGCCCTTTCTTTGCGCCTGGGTGAGAGTCTGGTAGGAGCCGCCGCTTGTTTTACCTACATAGGCAATCAGTATATCCGCCGCATCGATCAGCCTGGAATTGCGGAACTGCATACAGCCGTTGAAGTAATGAGGGCTTAAGGTGTCGACGGTGTCCGCCTGAGATAGCACATAATCATATATGCGCTTGTTCTCAATAGACCAGCGGTCGCTCTGCCCCGGACAAGGAACGAAGATATGCAGGGACACATCCGGGTGGTTCATCTTAAAGAGAATCACCGCTCGGGCGGCCTCAAGGTCGAAGCCGTAAGCGCCTCCGTTGTAAAACCTGCGCACGCCATCGTTGTATACGCGCTCAATGATATCAAGAAGAGCCTTTTGCAGTCTGCCCCTGTGGGAGGGGTCCAGCTCTCTGTGTCCTGTGAAGGAGCAGCCTAAACCTCGCATATCCATTTCCTTTTCTTTCCTATATCTTATTTAATCCAGTATCTTATTTAATCCAGCTCGAAGGCGCCTGTGTAAAGGCGGTAATACTGCCCTCTCTTCTCTAAAAGCTCCTCGTGACTGCCGCGCTCGATTATCTCACCGTGGTCAAGCACCATAATTACATCAGAGCTCATAATTGTGGAGAGGCGGTGTGCAATGACAAATACCGTACGATCCTTCATAAGCGCATCCATACCGCGCTGAACGATCTGCTCTGTACGGGTATCTATGGAGGAGGTCGCCTCGTCCAAAATCATAACAGGAGGGTCGGCAACCGCGCATCTCGCGATGGAAAGAAGCTGGCGCTGTCCCTGGCTTAGGTTTGCGCCATTGCCCGTGAGCATTGTGGAATAGCCATCGGGAAGCCTGGTTATGAAGTCATCTGCTCCAACCAGCCTGGCGGCGGCAATACATTCCTCGTCGGTGGCATCCAGCCTGCCGTAGCGAATATTGTCCATTACTGTGCCTGTAAAGAGGTTGGTATCCTGGAGAACGATGCCCAGGGAGCGGCGGAGAGCGCTCTTGGATATCTTATTGATATTAATACCGTCATAGCGGATTTTGCCGTCTGCGATGTCATAGAAGCGGTTGATCAGGTTTGTTATGGTGGTTTTACCCGCGCCCGTAGCTCCAACAAAGGCTACCTGCTGCCCAGGCTCGGCATACAGGGTGATATTTTTCAGGACAGGCTTGCCCTCTGTGTACTCGAAGTCGACCTCTGTCATACGGACATCTCCGCGAAGAGGTGTGTATGTGAGAGTTCCGTCGGAGTGGGGATGCTTCCAGGCCCAAAGCCCTGTGCGCTCGCGACATTCTACCAATACACCGTCGATTTCCTTTACATTTACAAGAGTTACATAGCCGTCGTCAACCTCGTCCTCCTCGTCAAGCAGTTCAAAGATACGGGATGCGCCGGCAAGGCCCATTGCAACCGAGTTGATCTGGTTGGAGACCTGGCTTACGCTGCCCGAGAACTGCTTGGTCATATTGAGAAACGGAATGACAAGAGCAACGGAAAACAACTGTGCGGGAATGCCGACAATTTGAGTTATAGAAACATTCGGAGCGCCCGAAATAAACAGCACGCCACCCACTATGCCGACCAGGACATAGAGTATATTACCAATATTGTTCAGTATCGGCATCAGGGTATTTGCATACTTGTTTGCCCTCTCTGCCTCGTGGAACAGCTCGTCGTTGATACGGTCAAAGTCGTCCTTGGAGGCCTGCTCGTGGCAGAAAACCTTAACGACCTTCTGACCGTGCATCATCTCCTCGATGTAGCCCTCGGTTTTACCCATTGCAATCTGCTGGCGGACAAAGTGCTTTGCCGAGCCGCCGCCAATCTTGCCGGTGACAAGAAGCATACAGATAACGCCGCCTATAACAACAAGCGTCATCCAGACCGAGAAGTACAGCATTATAGATATAAGAACGATAATTGTCACCGAGGACATCAAAAGCTGGGGCAGGCTCTGGGATATGAGCTGACGGAGGGTGTCGATGTCATTGGTGTAGTAGGACATTATATCACCGTGGTTGTGCGTGTCAAAATACTTGATGGGAAGCCCCTGCATCTTGGCAAACATCTTGTCACGGAACTTTTTGAGTGTGCCCTGGGTTATAACCGCCATCAGCTGGTTATAGGTGAAGGCGGAGATGAGCGATGCAAGATAGATGCATCCGAGGGTAACAACAATGCGGATAATATCCGCGGAAACGTCCGCCCAATTGCCTGTGGGATAGGTGTTCTCTACTATGGTAAGCACCTGCTGCATAAAGATGGAGGGCATCGAGCTTACTATGGCGGTGAAGAGAATGCAAGCGAGGGTGAGGGGGAGAAGAACGGGATAGAAGGAGAACACGCTCTTAAGCACTCTTGCGAGAGTTCCCTTCTTTGCCTTTGGTCTTGGCTTGACAGTAGGTCTTGGCATTATTCATCACCTCCCTTGTTGTTCTGCGAGGTGTAGATCTCGCGGTAGATGTCACAATCACGGAGGAGCTGCTCGTGGTTGCCACAGGCGTATATTCTGCCTCCGTCGAGGACTACTATGCGGTCTGCCTCCTGAACCGAGGCTATGCGCTGGGCAATAATGAGCTTGGTTGTTGTGGGGATATACTCCCTCATAGCCTGGCGAATCATAGCATCGGTGCGGGTATCGACCGCGCTGGTCGAGTCATCCAGGATAAGTATTTTGGGCTTCTTCAGCAAGGCTCTGGCGATACAGAGCCTCTGCTTCTGTCCGCCCGAGACATTGGCGCCTCCCTGCTCTATGTGGGTGTCATAGCCGTCCGGGAAGGAGGATATGAACTCGTCCGCGCAGGCAAGGCGGCACGCCTCCACCATCTCCTCGTCGGTGGCATCGGGATTACCCCAGCGGAGGTTCTCCTTTATCGTGCCGGAGAAGAGGACATTTTTCTGCAAAACCACGGCAACATTGTTGCGCAGTGTCTCGATATCGTAGGAGCGTACATCAATTCCGCCAACACGGACAGTGCCCTCGGTGGCATCGTATAGCCTGGAGATAAGCTGAATAAGCGTGGATTTTGAAGAGCCTGTTCCGCCGATTATACCGATAGTCTCGCCCGAGCGAATGTGCAGGTCGATATCCGAGAGAGCATACCTCTCTGCGGTAGCGGAATACTTGAAGGAAACACTGTCAAAATCGATAGAGCCGTCGGAAACCTCGGTTACTGCATCGGGGGGGCTGGTCAGGCTGGGCTGCTCGTTGATTACCTCGCTGATACGGCGAGCGCTCTCGGCAGACATTGTTATCATAACGAATATCATAGAGAGCATCATAAGGCTGGATAAAATCATAAAGCCATAGGTGAGAAGCGCCGACATCTGTCCCATTCCAAGGTCAACTCCGTGAGAGGAGATAACCGTGTAGGAGCCGAAGGAAAGCACGAACACCATAATTATGTTCAGGCAAAGCTGCATTATAGGATTGTTCAAGGCAAGGATACGGTCTGCCTTGGTAAAGTCCCTTGCAACATCCTCGGAGGCTGCGCCGAACTTCTCCTTTTCATAGTCCTCGCGGACAAAGGACTTGACAACCCTCATACCCTTTACATTCTCCTGAACCGAGGCGTTGAGATTATCATACTTCTTGAACACCTTCCTGAACAGGGGCATTGCCCTGGTGGCAACGAAGATAAGAGCGCCGCCAAGAATAGGAATGACGCAGATGAATATCCAAGCCATGCTTCCGCCCATTACGAATGCCATAACGATGGCAAAGATGAACATAAAGGGGGAGCGAATTGCTGTACGGATTATCATCATAAACGACATCTGTACATTGGCAACATCGGTGGTAAGTCGCGTTACAAGCGAGGATGTGGAGAAGCGGTCGATGTTCTCGAAGGAATAGTCCTGAACCGCGTGGAACATATCGCGACGCAGATTTCTCGCAAAGCCGCAGGCCGCTGTTGAGCAGGTAAGACCGGCAAGGCCACCGAAGGTGAGCGAGAGGAGGGCGAGAACAACAACCACACCGCCATAGGTGAGGATCGTATTGATGTCCGAGGTCTGGCTGTATTGGTTGACAAGCTCGGCAATGACCATCGGTATCAGGCACTCCAAAATTACCTCAAAGAAAACAAGAATGGGGGTTATAATCGCCTGCTTCTTGAATTCTCTAACGCTTTTTAATAGAGTTTTAAGCATTTGTTTCCTTTCTCTGTCCTACGGACAGCAGTGACGAAAATTTTTCTGTCATCTATTGTAGCACGATAAAGAGCAAATGTCAATGAACGAAATGTAAAAAAGTGGAGACGGAAGGGAGTGGGGTCGAAGGGGCTCCTGAAAGGGTGAAGTTTGCTTCGCAAGTGAAGTTTTGCCTTATGGCAAAGTGAAGT
>JAFTRB010000204.1 GCA_017462445.1 Clostridia bacterium | reverse complement strand
TTTTGAGGGTAATTTGCTTGCAAATCGATTTGGGTCGGGTCCCAAATCGCCGAAAAATGCTAGCACGCACACTGAAGCTCTTTAACATTATTAGCTATGGCGTGCGTAGCCACTAACCACTGATAATCAAGAGCAATCATATCTGGGAGCTTGCTCACAAGGATGATTGCCGCAGATTGCTCTTTCGGTGGTTTGTCGCAAGACAAACACAGTGCGTTAGCACCAAGACCTCCCCGAGGGCTTGCACCGATAAAGAGTACCACTGAACACTAAACTCCACAGAAAGGACCACTATGAGTATATACGATACCAAAGGAAGAATATTCAACATACAGCGGTTTTCGATACACGATGGACCGGGTATACGCACGATAGTGTTCCTTAAGGGCTGCTATATGCGATGCGCCTGGTGCTGTAACCCCGAGAGCCAGCGATATGATATAGAGACGATGGTCGAGGGAGGGAAGACCAAGACTGTAGGCAGAGATGTCACGGTGGGCGAGATTATGCCCGAGATACTTTCGGATATGCCCTTCTATGACAGGTCGGGCGGAGGACTCACACTGTCGGGTGGCGAGGTTCTCGCACAGGCGGATTTCGCGAGAGATCTTCTCCGCGCGGCAAAGGACAACGGTCTGCATACGGCAATAGAAACCGCCGCATCCTTGCCCTATACCGAGATAGAGAAGCTTTTGCCCTATCTTGACCTGATTTTAATGGATATAAAGCATATGGATTCGGCGAAGCATAAGGAATATACCGGAATGCCAAACGAGAGGATTCTGGATAATGCCAGGCTGCTTGCAGAGAGTGGCGTGCCGCTTGTAATAAGAACGCCGGTTATCCCGGGCTTCAATGATACACCCGAGGAAATAAGGGCTATATCGATGTTTTCAAGAAGCCTTGGTACGGTTGAGGAGCATCACCTTTTGCCCTACCACCGTCTTGGGATTGACAAGTATGACGGTCTTGGCAGAAAATACTCGCTCCCCGAGATAGAACCCCCTACCCGTGTTAAAATGGAGCATCTTCTGTCGGTGGCGGAGGAGTCAGGCTTAAGATGCCAAATCGGCGGATAGAATCTATATTATGTAAATAATTATTAACCTTTTAAGCGGAGGAAACAGATATGGAGCTTAAAGAAAATATGAGAATAGTGCAGGAGCTTGTACCCGGTAAGCAGGTAACTCTCTGTCACATTATTGCAAACCCCGACGATATTCTTTATGTCAAGCTTGGACTTGACCCCAGAACCGACTACACACGCTCGGCGATAGGCGTTCTCACCGTCAGCCCCGCGGAGAGCGCGGTTATTGCGGCGGATATCGCGCTTAAGTCCTCGGGAGCGGAGGTTGGCTTTGTTGATAGATTTACCGGTACTCTCATCATCTCCGGCAGCGTGTCCGCTGTCGAGTCCGCCTTCACCGCCATTCGCTCCTATGTCATTAACAAGCTGGGCTATACCTGCTGTGAGATCACAAGGACCTGATTTTTGGTGACGAAATGCGTAAGATTATCTTGATTGGCAGAGTTGCCGCAGGCAAAACCACCCTGACACAGGCTCTGCGAGGCGAGGAAATCAAATATTTTAAGACCCAGTATATCAACTATCTTGACACCGTGATAGACACCCCGGGCGAGTATACCGAGCTTCGTCAGACCAGCGGCGCTTTGGCTCTCTATTCCTATGAGGCGGACGTGGTCGGCCTTGTGCTGAGCGCAAACGAGCCATATTCCATTTTCTCTCCCTGTATTACCAGCCTTGTCAATCGCGAGGTTATTGGCATAATATCGGGAATCGACAAGCCTGATGCGAATGTTGAGCGGGTGGAGAGATGGTTGCGCCTTGCAGGCTGTAAGAAGATCTTCCCGGTCAGCGCCGTGACAGGCGAGGGACTGCAGGCGATCCTCGAGTATCTTGAGGAGGACCCCAAAGAGAAAGAAAGCGAGAACAAGTGATGAGCAGAACTATTGTAATTGCCTTCGCCAACAACAAGGGCGGAAGCGGAAAGACTACCACCGTGTCAAATATTGGCTGTGCTATGGCCCGTATGGGCAAGAGGGTGCTGCTGATTGACGGCGATATGCAGATGAACCTGACGCTCTCCTTCTTCGACGAGGAGGGGGCGATGGCGCACGCAACAGGCGAGAAGAATATATACACCGCAATAAAGGGTGAAAAGGACCTTTCCGATTATGTCGTTCCCACAGCCTATGAGGGGTTGGATATTATCCCCTCGACAAGCCTGATGAGCGGTATTGAGTTTGACCTCTTCACCAAGTGGCAGCGAGAGCTGATATTGAAGAAGTGCCTCTCTCCCATTCTTGCAAGAGGCTATTACGATTATATTCTGATAGATTCCCCTCCCACCCTCGGCGGTTGGGTTATGAATATAATGTGCGCCTCCGACTATGTGGTTATTCCCGTCGAGGCTAGCCCCTGGGGACTGTTCGGGCTTGCGAATATGTTTGACTTCATCGGGCAGGTCCGCTCGGTCAGCCCGAAGCTTGAGGTTCTTGGCATTGCTATCACCAAGGCTGATGAGAGAAAGAACTACTTCAAGCAGACGATACAGACGCTTAAGGACGGAGAGATTGCCAGACTATTTGAGACATATATCCGCATTGATGCCGCCATTGAGTGGGCGCAGGATAATAGCCAGCCCGTGGTTGCCTATAAAAAATACAGCCGCTCGGCGCTGGAGTATGTAAAGCTTGCAAAGGAGATTATGCAGTATGCCGTTAGGTAAGGATTCGATAAAGAGGGTAAGGAACAATGGTTACAGCCAGGTAACCTCCTCCGCACCCGATATGGAGAACAGCACAATTGTCGAAGAGCCGCTGTCTGTGCCCGTGGTTGTAGTTGACGACACACCAAAGGCGGAGGAGCCGAAGAAGGCGCCAAAGAAAAAGGCAGAGCCAAAGAGAAAGACGAAGGCGGAGCCGAAGAGGACACCGGAAAAAAGAACCAAAAAGAAAGAGACACCCACCCCCGTGTCAAATAATGATATTCCCACACCTGTCGATGTTGCCGAGACGGTGGCGACCAGAGAGGGCGAGGGATATGTAAACCTTGGCGGACAAATGCCCGTCCATCTGCTTTAATAAAAAACGGGATATGCCCACTTTAGCATATCCCGTTTCTTATATCTATTTAATTATTATCAAGTTAACTGCTAACCTGTCAGCGCATAATCAATTATAATATTTTTCTATAAATTCAACAATTAAATTCATATCCTGAATAGTGTGAGGATGATGACCTCTTCCCTCGACGATCACCTCGCGGAAGGGGACATCGCTTTTCCTGTACATTTCTGACAGGAGCGCGCCGTTTTCCGAATAGGGAACAACACTGTCGCTATCTCCTCCGCTTATGAAAAGAGGAACTCTTGCCGCAAGCATTTTTGGGGCTTCGTCTATCGGGTGATGGCGGTAGCTTATCAGGGTGGAGAGGGTAAAGCCGGTTGCGCCTTCAAACTCGGCAATCATACTGTCATCGGTGGCCTCCCCGAGCGCCATAGGGCAGGAGAGAAGGTTTAATACGGGAGCATCGATGTAGCAAACCGCAACTCTCCCCGGATATTTCGAGGCGAGGTAAACCGCGTGCATTCCGCCGCAGCTCATGCCTACGGTGGCGCATCTTGGATTTAGTCCGCGCTCTCTTGAAAGATACTCGATAAAGCGGTCCTTGACCTCGATATCGTCCTCCTTTACCCATCTTGATTTGTTCTTGAGATAGGCTATATGAAAGCCGCGCTCAAGCATCATAATTTCAAGCTCGGGGAAGGCGCCGAAGTATTCTGTCTTAAAGAGCCAGCGCCCCTCCTTATCGGGCTCTTTCGGGTAGACCAGGATGGCATTCCGCCCCTCGAAGAGAAAATCCTCCCTTTTATATCCGTTCCATTCGGTGAAAATGCTCATTCCTTCTTATCCTCCATAATGCTTTCTTTTTCGCCCTTCGAAATGGCTATGTATTTCGCGGTCCGGTAGTGCCTCGGCGAGCAGCCCTTGTAGCGCTTGAAGATGCGGTTGAAGTATGAGGCAGAGGAGAAGCCCACCGCCTCCGAAATTTCCAAAATGCTGTCGGCGGTCTTTGCCAGCAGGCTCTCCGCCTTACAGACGCGTACAAAGTTAAGGTACTCGGTGAAGGTTGCGCCGGTTGCCGCCTTGAAGATACGGCAGAAGTAGCTGGGATCAAAGCCAAGCTTGTGGCTTACATCGTCAAGGCTGATATTCTCCTGAAAATGCTCGTTGATGTAGGATAGGGCATCGGCTATGTGCTGGATCTCCTTGGAATTGTACATTTGCTCGGCGTTGGTGAGCAGTCCGCTTCTGTACAGAATGCCAAGAATGCGGAAGATGCCCGAGCGAATGTAGAAGTCGTATGCCGTATTTCGGCTTTTTGCCTCCTCGAGAACTCTGTCCACCTCCTCGAACAGCTCGGGTAGATGGAGAACGGTTGCGGGCGCCTCCGAGCGACTCTGGAAGCGGGCAGAATAGCGGATGATCTTTACCATCTCGCTATCAAGGAAGTCGGTCTCACGGAACTGAAGCAGTCCTGTTACCGTGGCGGTCGTTCCGTAGGTGTGGTGGGGAATTCGTGAATTGACAAAGATCACATCTCCGTCATGGGCAATATATTCCACCCCATCGACCGCGCAGACAAACTCGCCGCCGTATACTATCAGCAGCTCTAACTCATCGTGGTAGTGCAGGGGAGAGTATTTACCCGGATTGTTTGCGTGCGTTCCCTTTTTTGCGTGTATCGTCAGCCTCGGGACATTGCTTTTTACAATTTCGTTGTTCATGCCGACTCCTATCGTAAAAGCTTGGTTTTACAAAATTGTATCATAATAAGCGTTAAAATGCAATAGATAAATCAAAATAGTTAAATTATCAGACAGGGGAAGGGGCAATCTCCCCCGAGCTTCAGCTCTAGTTTAATCATAATAAGGGAGGATCGGTTGGCGTACGGGCCAAAGAGGCAGAGTGAGTTATCGGTGCATAAATATGCATTAATATTCATTAATGATGGAAATTTATGCACAAAGGATGGTGGAAAATGCGTATTTATTAAGTGCATAATGCCGAAAATGAAGAAAATTGCAAAAAAGACTTGAATATTTATTCAATAAGTGCTAGAATAACTGCGTGATTAAAGCACGGCGCTCGCCGCGCCGAATACCGATATTAAAGGAGATAAGAAAATGGATAAGTCACAGATCAAAAAGGTTGTCCTCGCCTATTCCGGAGGACTTGATACCTCTATCATTATTCCTTGGCTCAAGGAGAACTACAACAACTGCGAGGTTATCGCGGTTTCGGGAAATGTCGGACAGGCTGACGAGCTGGAGGGCCTGGAGGCAAAGGCTATTGCGACCGGCGCGTCCAAGTGCTACATCGAGGATCTCACGGACGAGTTCGTTGACGAGTATGTAATTCCCACCGTTAAGGCAGGCGCGCTCTACGAGGAGTATATGCTTGGCACATCCTTCGCCCGTCCTGTTATTGCAAAGAGAATTGCCGAGATCGCTCTTGCCGAGGGCGCAGATGCAATCTGTCACGGCTGTACGGGTAAGGGTAACGACCAGGTTCGCTTCGAGCTTACCATCAAGGCCTTCGCCCCCGATATGCCCATAATCGCGCCCTGGCGTGAGTGGACGATCAAGTCCCGCGAGGAGGAGATCGACTATGCGGAGGCGCACGGCGTTCCGCTTAAGATAAACCGCGAGACAAACTATTCCAAGGATAAGAACCTCTGGCACCTCTCCCACGAAGGCCTCGACCTTGAGGATGCAGGAAACGAGCCCCTCTATGACAAGCCCGGCTTCCTCGAGATGGGCGTATCTCCCCTGCAGGCACCCGATGAGCCCACCTACATCACCCTTGACTTTGTACAGGGCGTTCCCACCGCTCTCAACGGGGTAGCAATGAGCGCAAAGGACATCATTCTTGAGCTTAACAAGCTCGGCGGCGCAAACGGTATCGGTCTGCTCGACATCGTGGAGAACCGCCTTGTCGGTATGAAGTGCCGCGGCGTTTACGAGACTCCCGGAGGAATCATTCTCTATGCGGCTCACAGCTATCTTGAGACCATCTGCCTTGATAAGATGACCGCCCATAAGAAGCAGGAGCTTTCCATCACCTTTGCCGAGCTGGTTTACAACGGTCAGTGGTTTACTCCCCTGCGTGAGGCTCTCTCCGCCTTTGTCGACAAGACACAGGAGAATGTGACGGGTAAGGTAAAGCTGAAGCTGTATAAGGGTAATATCATTAAGGCTGGTGTATGGAGCGATTACTCGCTTTACTCCGAGGAGATTGCCACCTTCGGTGAGGATAATGTCTACAACCAGGCAGATTCCGCAGGCTTCATTAACCTCTTCGGCCTCCCCATCAAGGTCCAGGCGCAGGTTAACGCAAGAAACAAGAAGTAATATTCACACAGCGTGAAATTCCACTCAACCCTACCCCCGTGTAGAGAGTTGGGTGGAATTTTGAAAATAATAGTTTACAAACGGAGATAGATATGGAAAAGATGTGGGCGGGAAGAACCGCAGGACAGACAGACAAGGCTGCCGACGATTTCAACTCCTCTATTCATTTTGATTCGAGAATGTACCGCTTTGATATTGAGGGCTCGATGAAGCACGCTCTTATGCTTAAGACAAAGGGTATTCTCACGGCGGGCGAATATGACTCTATTATAGAGGGGCTGACGGGAATACTGGAGGATCTCGACAGCGGAGCGCTCGCATTTGATATGAATGCCGAGGACATACATATGTTTGTCGAGGCGGAGCTTACAAAAAGAATTGGAGATGCGGGAAAAAGGCTTCATACCGCAAGATCGAGAAACGACCAGGTTGCCCTGGATCTAAGGCTTTATATGCGTGATGCGGGCGAGAAGGTGATAAAGCAGCTCTACGCGCTAATTGAGGCGGTGAAGGAGGTTGCCAAGGCTAACACCGATGCCATTATGCCGGGCTACACCCATCTGCAAAGGGCACAGCCGATAACCTTTGCCCAGCATCTGCTTGCCTATTGTATGATGCTGATGCGTGACAAAGGGAGAATGGAGGACGCACTGAAGAGAATGAACTATTCTCCGCTTGGCTCCTGCGCCCTGGCAGGGACTACCTATGACACCGACAGGGATATGGTAGCCGAGGCTCTTGGCTTTGACGGAATTACGATGAACTCGATTGACGGAGTGTCTGACAGGGATTATTGCGTGGAGCTTGAAAGCGCCTTTGCCCTTATAATGATGCACCTGTCCAGGTTCAGCGAGGAGATCATTCTCTGGTCGAGCTGGGAGTTCAAGTTCGTGGAGCTTGACGATGCCTACACCACAGGCTCCTCGATCATGCCACAGAAAAAGAATCCGGATATGGCGGAGCTTGTCCGCGGTAAGACGGGTAGGGTATACGGCGACCTGATGGCAACGCTGACCGTACTCAAGGGACTGCCTCTGGCGTACAACAAGGATATGCAGGAGGATAAGGAGGCCATTTTTGATGCGGTGGATACCGTGCTTAAGTGCCTTGAAATCTTTATTCCGATGGTGGCAACGATGAAGCCGAACAAGAAGAATATGTACAAGGCGGCAACCGGCGGCTACATCAATGCGACAGATCTTGCCGACTATATGGTAAAGAAGGGCCTGCCCTTCCGCACAGCCTACAAGATCGTCGGAAGCATTGTTGCCGAGTGTATATCGAAGGGCGTGGCGCTTGACGAATTGCCCCTTGAAGACTACAAGGCGCACAGCGAGATATTTGACAGTGACCTCTATACCGAGATATCCCTTGAGAGCTGTATAGCAAAGAGGATATCCCGTGGCTCGACGGGTTATGAGAGCGTAAATGAGCAGATAGCCTATGTTGAGGATTTTCTAAGCAAATAATATGACCGACAGGACGGAGCTTGGCTCTGTCCTGTTTTTTCGCAGAACGCACTTTGCCTTGCGCAAACAAAAAGAGAATAATTTAAAACGGTTAGTCACATACCGCAATAATGTAAATAACTATTTACTAAAACGCCGTTTTCTTCGCTGCAAGAGGGATAGGATGATAACCAAAAATTGTGAAGAATACCTAAAATTAATTAAATATTTTATAACTTAATATTATGTTAACATGTTGACAAACTGACAAGCGTTTTGATATAATTATATAAAATATTTAAAAACGGAGGTGGCCCATGCAGCAGCTTGTTGCCGGAATCAAGGCGTTGGATAGCGGAATTAAAGCTATTGAAACAGAGATCAATGACTTTGGCGAAAAGGTCAGGAATATGCGCGAAATGCTTGCGGCAAAGCAAAAGGCCCTCCGCAAAGAAAAAGGCTAAATCCCAGTTTGCCGACCGAGTGATTGACGCAAGGAAAAAGGCGGCGGCAGACAAGAGCAATCAGGCAGGGATTCGCAGAAACGGTGAGAATACCGTCTCCACCTGGCTATCCCTGTTCAAGCCAAAGCAGATCGACAGCCGAAGAGCGCTTGCCGATGCCTCCCTGAGCGTTCCGGAGTCTGAGATACGCGAGGCGGTTGCCAGATATCACGAGGAGGGCTTCCTCGCCCTTGTCAAGCGGCTTTTCCACATAAAGGGCAATGCTCCTTAAGCTGAGGGGCGCCTGACGGCTCTTTGGCCGGGTTCAGATTAAGTATAACGGCAATTGTAAAAAAGAGGATAAGAAAATGTCAAATGTATTAAAGGTCGGGGATACCGTAGGCCTTAGAGGAGGACAAAGCCTGACGGTAACCGAGTTTATTGGCACAGGAAAAAACTTCTTCCTATACAGGGTAGCGGTTCAGGAGAAAAGCTACCTCCTCAGGTGGTACAAGTCCTCCTATCTCGATTCGCTCGATGTCAATGAGCTGGAGCAGCTTTACACAGAGGTTTCGGATAAATACAGGATGCTGGAGAATACGCCCAAGGCCTTTATCCTGCCGATCGATGTAACGAGCCGGGAGCCTGAAAAGGGCAGCTCCTTCGGCTATATTCTTGAGGAGATTGACACAGGTGAGTATATCGAGCTGACCGATTATTTTCTCTTCAGGACTTGCTTTGCAAGCTTTGATGCGATGCTCAGGGCATGTATGAACCTCACACAGCAGATGTTCCTCTATCACCTGTCGGGCTATGTGCTAAGATGCCTTGACAACTCGAACATCTTTATCCATCCCGAGAGCGGAGAGGTTAAGATTGCCTTTGATGACGATTTGTTCCTTGACGGCGAGAATAAGCCGTGCATCGGCAAGGCGAGTTATTCGGCGCCCGAGCTTGTTATGGGCGGCACCTCTGACAGGCGGGCAATGAGGTTTACCCTGGCTATCATTCTCTTCCGTCTTATGATGGGAGGTCAGCATCCCCTGGAGGGTGTCAACACCGAGATGAATGACGATTCTTATTCCTACGGGCTTAATGCAGAGTTTATCTTCGATCCGGATGCCCAAAGGAACGCGGCGGACCCCGAGATTCATAAGAACGCCATTGCTATGTGGTCCCAGTACCCCGAGTACATCCACGAGATGTTCCTCGCTTTCTTCGGCAAGGAGGGAATCTCCAGCCCCGACACTCGCCCGATTGAGAGCGATATGCTTGATGCGCTCCTTCGCCTTTACAGCGAGACCGTGGAGTGCCCAAAATGCAGGGAGGCCCGTGTGCTTCTCAGCTCCGAGGGGGAGGTTCAATGCCCCAAGTGCGGTGCCTCGCTCGACATCCCCTGCAAAATTCGCTTCTTAGGCACAGAGATACCCCTTATCCCCGGGCGTACGGTTTACAGAAGCCAGTTTGACAGCTCCTGTGATAACTTCAATTCTCCCGTCTTCAAGCTCCTTGTAAACAAGGACAGAACAAAGATAGGCTTTGGCAATATGATGAAGGATACTCCCCTGGTTGTCAGCTATCCCGACGGAACGAAAAGCGAGCTTGCCTTCGGCGAGGTTGCAGAATTCAAGCCCCAAATGACGCTTGGTGTCGGCAATTTTGTCGGGCAGGTGGTTAAATAGCCCGATAGAAGGGCTGTGGCTCCTATGTGGAGTCGGGCAGATAAAAATAAAGGATTATTATAGTTATTATTATAAAAAAATATTTTAAGAGAGGACAAAAAAATGGCAAAGATTCTAAAGGTTGGTGACACCATAATGTCTCAAAAGGGCGTCACCATCAAAGTAACCAAGCTAATCAGCGCCAAGGGTGGACAGGGATATGTTTACGCGGTAGATTACGGCGGAACATCGAAGGTTCTTAAGTGGTATAAGGCCGGATTCCTTGACAACCTTAGGGCTAAGAGACTGGTTGAGGGCGACAACGGCGAGACCAGAACGGTCAGGGCAGAGGCAAGCGGAAAGGTTGATCCCGCCAAGCTGTTCCCCGGCGAGCGCGTTGCGGGCGCGGCTATTGATGCCTTCTATAACAACCTGGTAACAAACTCCCGCCACGCTCCACCCTCGAAGGTGTATGTATGGCCCCAGGACGTTACCGTTTGGCTTGGCGGAGCGGAGGACTCCTTCGGCTACATAATGGACTTCATTGATATGAGTACCTATGTAGAGCTTACCGATTACTTCCTCTTCCGCAAGCGCTACGCAGACAGGGGAGTAATGCTCACCGCCTGCCTCAACATTGTTGACGCCTTCGAGAAGCTGCACGTAAACGGTTACAGCTACCAGGACCTCAACAACGGAAACATCTTCGTTAAGGCAGACACGGGCGAGGTGCTTATCGCGGATAACGATAACATCACCCCCAACAGAAAGAACCTCGGCGTTGCAGGTAAG
Organism: Clostridia bacterium; assembly: GCA_017462445.1. The sequence goes on along the minus strand of JAFTRB010000204.1, from coordinate 789 downwards.
GACAGATACATGGCGCCCGAGATCGTTGACCCTGCAAGGGTAGGCAAGAAGGTCGTCCTTCCCGACAGAAAGACCGATGCCTTCTCCCTGGCTATCATACTCTTCCGTATGATGATGGGCGGACAGCATCCCCTTGAGGGCGTGTATTCCGAGAACAACGACGAGAAGACGGTTTACGGAAGCGATCCCGTATTCATCTTCGACCCCGCCGATAAGAGAAACGCTCCCGTGCCCGAGAAGCACAAGAACGTTATGGTTATGTGGCCCCAGTACCCCGAGTACATCCACAAGATGTTCCTCGCCTTCTTCGGCAAGCAGGCGCTCAGCAACCCCCAGTCCCGTCCTGTCGAGGCAATTCTTATCGATACCCTCGTTCGTCTTCGCGGCGAGATGGTTGACTGCCCCAAGTGTAAGGAGGCTCCCGTCTTCCTCAGCACCCAGGGCGCGGTTAAGTGCCCCAAGTGCAAGACCGCTCTCACCGTTCCCTGCAAGATCAAGTTCCCCGGCGCTATCATTCCCATCGTTCCCAGCATCACCGTCTACAAGTGCCAGTTCGACCGTACCTGCAAGGAGTTCAATGCTCCCGCCTTCAAGTTCGTTATGAGCAAGGACAGGACCAAGATGGGCTTCGGAAATATGATGAAGGACACCACCTGGGTCGTTACATATCCCTACGGAACAAGAAGAGATGTTCCCTACTGTCAGGTTGCCGACTTCAAGTTTGGAATTAAGATAGCCATCGGACCTCTTGTGGGAGAGGTGATTAAGTAAACTTGACTTGTCAGAGTG